>NZ_CAUVXO010000046.1:20089-22661 GCF_963555865.1 Protofrankia sp. Cr1 | reverse complement strand
CCCGGCGCCGACGACTCGACCCCCCTGCTCGCGGTGACCCGTACCAACACGTCGACGGCCGGCATCCTCGCCCTCGGCCCGAACGACCTGCTCACCGCCTGGCGCCCCTGAAGCACGCGTCAATTCAGGACACGCCCCAGCCCCGCTCCTTGATCCACGTCCCTGTTGCCGGCCGCTCTTTGGGAACGATGTGAATCTGGTGTTGTGGCAGGAGCATCAGATTCACATCGTTCTTTGTCATAGATACCGGCATGATCGGTACAGTACGGGTTGGCCCTCAGTGGCTGGAGTCGATCAGGTCGCGGTCGGGCGGCGCTGCGTGATCGGTAGGGCCACGCCGGCCGGCACGCACCCCCCGGATACCGAGCCAGCCGACCGCCGTACCGATCGCAAGCGAGACGGCGGTGAGCACCAGGTGCACCAGGAAGAACCCGGTCGGACCATCGCTCCACGACCGGTCGTCGACCCAGATGTTCTTCAGGAACGTCGGCCAGATCACCCACGACCAGACACCCACCGCGACCAGGAACCAGGCGGCACGCTTCGACAGAGTCACCCACCCAGCTTCGCACTCCACGGCAGCGCCGGATCCGCCCAGGCCAGCCAGCCGGACGGATCACCACGGCGGCACGAGCTCGTGACAAGTTCAGAGCTACTTCAGATATCATTGCGCCCATGGCAGCGTCAGTAGCGCGCGTCTCCTTCCCCTACAGCGATCTTCTCCGCCAGCCCAAGCGCGTCCTCGCCTACATCGATGAAGGCGTTGTGGTCGAACTGGCCCGGCGCGACGGCCCGAACCTTCGGGTCGAACTGGCCGACCGCGCCGCCGACGTCGAGGAGGCGCTTGCGCTGACCGCCCGCATCCTGCGGCAGACCCTCCACGACGATGCGGCCCGCCCTGTCCTTGAGGCCGTGATCACTGAGGTCTTCCCGTGGATTGAACTGCTTCCCGTCGACGAGCAGGCGGAGTGCATCAGCACGCTCCTGCGCCGGCTGCAGGCAAGCGCCGAAGCCGGCGTGCTGGCACCCTTCACCCAGCTCGCGCACGAGTGGAAGCAGACCGCCGCGATCCACGCGGATCCCGCCCTCACCGCAGACCTCAGCCGGCCGCTGCCCGGCGACGGCCCCGTCCTCCATCGACCGTCATAACCGGACGTGTCTGGTACTGCATCGACGACGAGAAACAACGCATCTGGATCATCCGTGCCGGTGCAGGCCATCCACAAGCAATCGAATAGCGGTTCTGCGTGCTCCACTCGACTCGCCGTTGCTCGACGCGTGCGTGTCCGTGGTCTGGGTGGCCAGGCACGCATTGCTACGACCGTTTGAACCCGCCGTGCTTTACCACCGCGCCCAGCTCCGCAAGCTGGCGGTGTTGGTCCGCAGTAAGATCAATATCATCCAGAATAACGATCTTCATTGCTACCGGCTTCCAGTCCCGACAGTTCAGCCAGTAGGCCAAATGGCGCACGATCATGGATCTTCTCGCACCCGCTGACCTCCAGGGTCGCTGGGACCCAATCACTACCGTAGTGCACCGAGTCCTCCACCCGTTCCGGCGATGATGCGCAACGCCGGAACGTGGATGTGGCACTGGCGGACCTCGTCGTCGAAGACGAGCCAGCACGCGGTCTGCTTATGATCGTCGGCTGTCTTCTACACGGGCCCCGTAGCGTCGGTGTCGGCGTGGGTGCCGAGGTAGATGAAGCCGTAGGCCTCGTCGCGAAAGGGGATGCAGGCGGCCCGCAGGGCATCGTCCCAGTCGCCGGTGCACACGGGGTCCGCACCTTCGCTGCCGTGGTCTGCGGTCAGCAGGATGGCGGTGTCGTCGGTGAGTCCGCGCTCGTCGAGCAGGTCGAGGAAAACCCCCAGGCGCCGGTCCGCGTCGACCATCGATGCGCGGGCCTGCGGTGAGTACGGCCCGCCGCTGTGGTGTGCAGTGTCGGTCACCGTCGTGTTCCACCACATGAACGCGGGCGGCTGCGCGTCCCCACCCCACAACTGGGCGACCTGCGTGAGGCCGAGCGCGTCCACCTGGGTCGACCAGGCGTAGTCCGAATCGGCCGCAACCCATTGCGCGGTCGCGTGCGGGTCGTCCTGCGCCGAGGGCAGATGCTCACCCAGGCCGCTGGCGCCGTCGCCGCCGCTCATCGAACGGACCAGCGCAAAGGTCGAATATGTCGCGCCCCGGTCGACCGGCTCGTTGACGCACGCCGTCGACACGCCGGGCCGCGCCGCCGCGATCGCCTCGAAAACCGTCCGAACGCCGTCCCGGAGCTGATCGCATGCCACATGCCAGGTGGACGAGTCGTTGGCGATGACCCGACGCCCGGTCTCCCGGTCGAAGTAGACGTTGTTCAGGATGCCGTGCCGACCCGGGCCGACCCCGGTCAGCGCCGAGGTGTGGTTGGTCAGGGTGACGCTCGGGAACTCCGCGATGGCACCGCCGGTCAGGGCGCAGCCCCGCGCCAGCAGCCGGGCAACCGCCGGCAGCTCACCGGTGACGGCCATGTTCAGCAGGTCGTTACAGTTCGCGCCGTCCCAGAGCAGACCGACGACGTGGCGGGCACCC
>NZ_CAUVXO010000046.1:18388-19607 GCF_963555865.1 Protofrankia sp. Cr1 | reverse complement strand
GACAGCACCAGCGGCGCCCGGGACTGACCCGCGTCCAGCGACCCGTGCTCACCCAGGTGCCCGCCGCGCTCCGGCCAGTGATGCGCCGCACTGTGGACGACCACGATGTCCGGTGACCGGTGCGGATCGGCGAAGACCGAGGCGAGCCGTACCCCGGCGAGCGGGTAGGAGTTGCGGTCGTTCGGCGGTGACGGATCATCCAGCGCCACGTCCAGCGGAACGCCGTGCATCGGATCCTGCACGGCCACGGGATCATGCCCGTGCAGCACCTGCCAGCGGCCGGCCGGGTCGGCGAGTGCCACTCTGGAGGCGCCGTCGACGTTGGCGACATTGAGCCAACCATCGCGGACCCATGCCACGAGGTCCACGACAGCGGCCAGGTCCGGATTCGTCAGGACGGCGACCGCGGCCGACAGGATGTCACCCTCAGGCCCGGTGTGAACCTGGTTGTCCGCGATCAGGACTGCGTCACGGGCACCGACCTGGACCGGAAACGTGCGCTGGCTGCTGGGCACGATCGGACCCTACCGGCACCCCATGGACCACCGGTCGACGTACGGATCAACATCTCCAGATCGCCATACGAACAATCCGCTGGGTTTCACCACGTTTCCTCATCGCGTAGCGCCTCGAGCGCCTTACCGAGCTGATCGGTGCCGTCGCTCGGACGCATTCTCGGCCGATATCCGGGTCGTACCGCCAACCGGGCCCGACCGGACTCGACCAGCTGCATCATGATCGGGGTCGGAGTCCGGTCCTCGACGGGCACGATTCGAGCGATCAGCCGGCGGGGCGTGTGGCTCACGTCAGTACTCTGAGGATTGCGGCCTCCGGCGGCGCGAGAGAACGATGATCGCGCCACCTTTGGCCCTCTAGGCTGCGATGCTCTTGCGGGGTCGACCGCGGGGCCGCTTGCGGGGGACGACCGCGCCCGTGACGACGAGCTCACCGCCCCAGACACCCCAGGGCTCGCAGCGGTCAAGGGCGGCCACCAGGCAGGCGTGGCGCAGGGGGCAGTCACGGCAGACCGCCTTCGCCGCTTCGACGTCCTCGGGGGACTCGGCGAAGAACAGATCCGGGTCAACGTCCCAGCAGGGCAGCGCCAGCCGGTCCCGCTCGATCCGGGCGATGGTCAAGGGGTCGAACACCGGGGTCACCTCCGACCTTCAGTCAGGAATCGGTCACGGAATATTCGGTCAGGTCCGGTCGAGAAAAGATC
>NZ_CAUVXO010000046.1:15285-17938 GCF_963555865.1 Protofrankia sp. Cr1 | reverse complement strand
GGCGGGCGCAGAGACGACAAAGGCCGCGGTCCCGTCCGGGATCCGCGGCCTCAAGGTCGGCGCTCTGTGGCTCGTCAGGCCAGCAGCAGACCTCGGGGCGGACCCGGGACATAGAGCGTGTGCATCGCCCATGTCTGGATACGGATTTCAGCAGCCGATGCTCGGCGCGTGGTGTCAGGTAGCCCAAACCGATCGGGTGAGCAGACGAACGCGTCGGCAATCCCAGTACCACCCATAGGGACCACCTCCATACGTTCGTATCGGCACGTTCATGTCAGCGGCGGGCAGGTATTTCCGGTGCCCACTGAGCACGGTAGAAGGCGTCCTCAGCCTCGGCAACCTATTTTCTAGGTTATCACGCAGATACCCAGTGCAACTGTCCGGCTGCTCAACCGGACTGCGACGAGGACGGCGAGGACGGCGCGGTCGCCGGCGCCGGGACGGGCTCCGGGAGCGCCCGCCCCTCGACGAGAGCCAGCACGTCCTCGCCGTAACGATCGAGCTTGGCCTGGCCGATGCCGGGAATGCTGACAAGCTCCGCGACGCCGGTGGGCCGGTGCTCTGCGATTGCCATCAGGGTCGCGTCGGTGAGCACCACGAATGCCGGCGCTCCCTGTTCCTTGGCCCGGGCCGACCGCCAGGCGCGCAGCCGGTCGAACAGCGCCTGGTCGACATCGGCGGGGCAGGTCTCACATCGGCCCATCCTGGCCGCCGGACCCGCCAACGGGCGTCCGCACACCCGGCAACGCACCGCCGAGCGGTTGCGCGACCGCTGCCCACCGGCGCCGGACTCTCCCGACGCGGCGGCACCCGTGCTCGCCCGCGTCGGCCCACCCGCCGACGCGGGCGAGCGCGGCATGAGCCCGTCCAGGAAATGTGACGGTCGCCGAGACCTACGACCGCCTTCGTTGCGGGCCAGCGCCCACGACAGCGTCAGATACTCGCGGGCCCGGGTGACGCCGACGTAGAGCAGGCGACGCTCCTCCTCGATCTGCGCAGGGGTCTGCGCATGGATGATCGGCAACGTCCCCTCGACGAGGCCGACGAGGAAGACCGCGTCCCACTCAAGACCCTTTGCCGCATGCAGGGAGGCGAGCGTCACCCCCTCGACCGTGGGGATGTGCTGGTGCGCGGCCCGGTCGGCAAGGTCCGCCACGAACCGGTCGAGGGTGGCCTCGGGATCGCCTCCGACCATGTCGTCGGCGAGGCGGGTGAGCGCGGCCAGGTTCTCCCATCGCTCCCGCTCGGCACCCGCGCCATGCGGCGGATCGTCCGAGCGCCATCCCAGCGCGGCGAAGATGTCACTGACCTGGGCGGCCAGGCCGTCGGGTCGGTCGTCCTGCGCCGAGCGCAGCGCCGCCCGCAACAATCGCACGGCCTCAAGCACTTCAGGTCGGTCGAAGAAGCGCTCGCCGCCACGGACCAGATAGGGGATGCCGGCGGCGGTGATCGCGGTCTCGTACGCCTCGGACTGAGCGTTGACCCGATACAGCACAGCCATCTCGCTAGCCGGTACGCCCGCGGCCAGCAGCGCGCGGATGCGATCGGCCACCGCGGCGGCCTCCTCGGGTTCGCTGTCGTGCTCGGTGAAGACCGGCGCCGGGCCGTCCGGACGCTGGGCGAGGAGTTTCAGCGGCGCCGGTCGGGCCGGCCTCGCGGCTGCGCCGCCACCGGCTGCACCAGCTGTACCGGCACCAGCTGCACCGGCCCGCGCGATCAGCGCGTTGGCCAGCGCGACGACCTGCGGGGTGGACCGGTAGTCACGCACGAGGCGGACCACCTGCGCGTCCGGGAATCGGCGCGGAAACTCCACCAGGTGGCGCGGGGACGCTCCGGTGAACGAGTAGATCGTCTGATTCGCGTCCCCGACCACGCAGAGGCTGTCCCGCTCGCCGAGCCAGGCATCAAGCAGCCGCTGCTGCAGCGGGTTGACGTCCTGGTACTCGTCCACGACGAAGTGCCGGTAGCGGGACCGCAGCTCGTCGGCCACCCAACGATGCTCCTCGATGACCGCGGCGGTCAGCAGGAGCAGATCGTCGAAGTCGAGCACGCCCGCGTCCCGCTTCACCGCCTCGTACGCGTCGTAGAGACCGGCGATCACATCCGCGGGATGCGTCGTCTCGCGCGCTGCGGCAGCCGCGGCGGCCGGGTAGTCCGCCGGGGTGAGCAACGTGGCCTTAGCCCACTCGATCTCGCCGGTGAGGTCCCGAAGCTCTGTCCGGCTCGGTGCGAGACGCAACCGGCTGGCGGCCCGCGCGACCAGGGCGATCTTGCTTTCCACGAGCCGGGGCAGCGCAACCCCCGCGACCTTCGGCCAGAAGTAGCCGAGTTGCCGCAACGCGGCCGCGTGGAAGGTCCGGGCCTGCACCCCGGCTACGCCGAGTACCCGCAGCCGGCCACGCAGCTCACCCGCGGCCCGCGTGGTGAAGGTCACAGCGAGGATCTGGCCGGCCGGGATTGCCCCCGTACCGACCAGAAAGGCGATCCGATGGGTGATCGTCCGGGTCTTGCCCGTACCCGCGCCGGCCAGGACGCAGACCGGGCCGATCGGGGCGAGTACCGCGAGCCGCTGCTCGGGATCAAGTGCCTCGACCAATGCGCGTGCGTCATCCCCCACCGGCCGGGCGTGGTCGTCGATCATCGAGTCAGCGAC
>NZ_CAUVXO010000046.1:8443-14668 GCF_963555865.1 Protofrankia sp. Cr1 | reverse complement strand
CCTCGAACCGACCATAGGAGGGACGGTAGCCGTCCCCACCGACGGGAAGCGACCCAGCCGCGCCGTGGTTATGAAGATTTGTTCCGTCATCGCCACAGAAAGGACTGTTCGTGCTGACGATCTATACGACACCGTGGTGCGGCTACTGCGTCCGCCTCAAGCGGCAGCTCGACGCGGCAGGTCTTGCCCACGTCACGGTGGACATCGAAGGGAACCCTGAGGCCGAGCAGATCGTCCGCAGCGCGAACAACGGCAACGCAACCGTGCCGACCGTTGTCTTCGCCGACGGCACCGTGTTGACCAACCCAAGCTTGCGCCAGGTTACCGAGAAGGTTGCTTCTGCCGCATAAGAGATACACAGAGCAACGACAGCCCGGCCATCCACGCTCGCCCTGCACCCGCGGCGCCAGATCGGGGGGCGGTGTCCGTCACTGCCCGTGAAGTTTGTGGCAGAGTTCGGGCTGTGTCGTCAGTACCTTCAGCACATATGTGGAGCGCGGTCGATGTCGCGCTGCAGGCCGCGGGTGCCGTCCACCGGATGGAAGCGACGGCGTTCGTGGTCCTGTCGGCCTCGACCGCGACCTACCAACGGACGACGGGTGCGCTCCCCGGCCTCGACGCCGGCCTGACCCTGCCCCGAAGTGAATCCGTGGGCGCGCGGGTACTCGACGGCGCGCCCGTGGCCCTCACCGAGGTGAGCGATGAGCCGGCGGTTGCCGGCACGGACGAGCCGGCGCGGCTCGGCGTGCGCAGCTACGTCGCCGTCGCGGTACTGGGCGGCGACGGCCGGTTACACGGTCTGCTGGTCGGACTCGACCGGGCACAGGTCACGCTCGCCCCATCCGCGATCATCTTGCTGCGCGGCATCGCCGACGCCGTCGGAGCCCTCATGGACGATGCCGAACACGTTTTCGAACACAGCTTCGAACACGGTTTCGAAGACGGTACCGAAGCGGTACCGAAGGCGGTACCGTGCACCCCGAAGCGACCGAGGCCGGCACGCGAACAGCGCACGGCACACCCGCGCCGTCGGCCGCACCGGCACCGTCGGAACCTGGCGCTCCGCCGCGGCCGAGCCGGCCCGCACCGGGGCGGCCGGCCCCGCCAGGTCACCGGGCACCCGCGGGCACAGCGGCAGCACGTGGCGGGCAGCCGGAGATGCGCTTGCGCCGGTCGCCGACCGGATGGATCGTCGAAGGTCCCGGCGGCGATGTGCGGCCGGTCGGCGACCTGCTGTCCGCGATGGTCCTCGCCGATCTGCTCGCCGAGGACCTCGCCCCGCCCGGCCGGCCCCGACGGCCCGATCATGATCTGACCGAGGTCGAACAGCTGCGGCTGTCGGTCGTCCAGCTCGAGCACGCGCTGGCCTCGCGGGTCATCGTCGAACAGGCGATCGGCGTACTGGCGGAACGACACCACATCCGGCCGCGGGAGGCGTTCGAGCGGCTCCGGCGAACCGCCCGCGGGATGGGACGACGCGTGCACGACCTGGCCCGGCAGGTGATCGAGTCGGTTTCCGACCCACGGGCGGTCCTGCCCGGGGAGCTGGCCGGCAGGGGCGGCGCCAGCCCTAGACCAGCGCCGCCGCGAGCCAACCAGGCCCGCCGCTGACCGAACGGACCAGAGCCTGCCTGGTGGATACCGGTCGACGGGAACCGGTCACCCGGTCACCCGGTCACGAAACGGTCATGGTCAACCGGCCGCGACCTCGATGATCCCCCCGACCGCGGCGGAGATCTTCTCCGCATCCCCGACCAGTACGGTCACCAGCCTCGACGGCGCCAGCACCCGAGCCGAGAGCGCCAGCACGTCCGCGGGCGTCACCGCCTCGAGCGCCACAGGATGATCACGAAGGTATTCGACACCGATGCCGGCCCCGGCCAGTGCCGACAGCGTCGAGGCGAGCCCCACGGCGGTCGCTGTGGACAGCGCCAGCGTGCCGACGGCATACTGGCGGGCCGCATCGAGCTCGTCGGCGGCCACGGGTAGCACAGCCATCCGGCCCAGCTCATAAAAAATCTCAAGCAGTGCCGGCCCGGTCACGTCCGTTGCCACGTCCGCGCTCACCGTGAAGCGGGAACCCGCGACCGGATAGTCGACCGAACTGCGTGGCGAGTAGGTGTAGCCCTTGTCCTCGCGGATGTTCGACACCAGGCGGGAGCTGAAATAGCCGCCGAAGACGGTGCTCGCGAGCCGCTGAGCGGCGTAGGCGGGGTCATGGCGGTTAACGGCCGGCCCGCCGATACGGATGTTCGTCTGGACCGCCCCGGGCCGATCAATGATCACAACAGGACCGCGGACCAGCGCCGGCAGCGCCGGCGTGGGATCAGCCTGTGTGCCGCTCCACCCGCCGAACGCCGCCTCGACCTGGTCGAGCGCGGCCTCGCGGTTCGACATCTCCGACGAGGGTCAGGATGGCACCCGCCGGTGAGATGCGCTCGGCATGCAGGGTGCGCACCTCGGCCTCGGTCACCGCGGCGACGACCTCCGGCGCGGGCGTGTCGCCGCCATAGGGGTGGCTGCCGTACAGCCGGTGCAGCAGGCCCTCCCTGGCGATCACCGCGGGCTGGCTGCGGGCGATCGTGACTTCCTCGACGACCCGGTCCCGCTCGCCGGCGAACTCGCTCGACGGGTAGGCAGCCCCGGTGAGAACCTCGGCGATCAGATCAAGCAGAGGCACGAGATTGGTCGCGAGCGCGGAGCCCACGACCGCGAGCCGGTCGGCGTCCACACCGGTCGACAGCGCTCCACCGAGCGCCTGGACGGCCGTGGCCAGCTCGACCCGGTCCCGCAGCCCGGTGCCGGTGAACAGGGTCTCGGCGAGCAGCTCTGCGCGGGCCTGATGGGCGCTACCGCGGCCGGTGAAGGGGATGCGCAGCCGTACCTCGACCAGTGGCACGCTGGCCCGCCGCACCACCAGTACCCGCAGCCCACCCGGCAGCATCCGCTCGGCCACGGCGGGAAGCTCGGCCGCTACGGTCGGCGCCACCGGTGGGATGGGCGACGCGCCGGCGGCCGGGACGGTTTCAGACGTTGTCGCGACAGTTGCGGCGGTCACCGCAGCCTCCTAGCTGGTTCGAGGGTGGGCCCGGTGTCGCGCTTGAGATCAACCCGGTTCATGACGCCGCGCCGGCGCGCAGTTCCAGCACCGCCCGGCCCTGGGCGCGCAGCGCGGCCGCGGCCGCCCGGACCTCGTCCGAGGTGACCGCACCGACCAGACCGGGAAGTTCATTAATCAGTTCGGGACGACCGCGGTGCAGTTCGAAGGTGGCCATGCCCAGCGCACGCCCGAGCGCGTCGTCGGCCTCCCGCAACAGGCCCGAGACGATCCGGGACTGCACGCGGGCGAGCTCACCGCGTTCCAGGCCGTCAGTGGTGAGGCGGTCGAACTCTTCGTCCACCGCGGCGAGGATCGTCTCGGGCGTCGACTCAGCCGGATGGCGGGCCTCAAAGGTGAGCAACAGCGGATCCCGCTGGTCGAACGGGTCCCCGAAAGTGCCCAGGTAGGTGCTGACACCGATCACCGACCGGTCCTTCTGCACGAGCCGCCGCTCCAGGCGGCTCGCGTCACCGGCGGACAGGACATGGGTCAGCACGTCGTAGGCCAGGAACGTCGGCAGGTCCAGCGCCGGGTCGGGCACCCGGTAACCGACGGCGAGCGCGGGCCGCGGTGCCAGCGGGTCGGTCAGGACCGATCGCCGCTCGTCGGCACGCACCGGCTCGGCAAAGCTCGGACGGACCGGCACTGCACGGGCCGGGATCTCGCCGAAGTAGCGGCCGATCATCGCCAGCGCCTTCTCGACGTCGAAATCGCCGACCACGGTGAGTACGGCGTTGCCGGGCGCGTAGTACTTGTCGAAGAAGTCCTCGGCGTCGTCCAGGCTCGCCGCCGCAAGCTCATGGAAGTCGCCGTAGCCGTTGTGGGCGTTCGGGAACGTGTCGAACGCGACCGGCGGGAGCGTGATCCACGGAAAGCCGCCGTAGGGGCGGTTCATGACGTTCACCCGGATCTCTTCCTGGACGACCGCGATCTGGTTGTCCAGGTTCTCCCGGGTGATCCGCGGAGCGCGCATCCGGTCGGCTTCCAGAAACAGGGCGCGTTCCAACGCCCCGGACGGCAGCAGCTCATAGTAGTCGGTGTGGTCCGGGTGCGTGGACCCGTTGAACATGCCCCCGGCGGCCTGCACGTACTTGGGATGCTCAGCCTTCCCCACGTTCTCGCTGCCCTGGAACATCAGATGTTCGAACAGGTGCGCGAAACCGGTGCGACCTTCGGGTTCGGACCGGAAACCCACGTCGTAGTGGACGGCCACAGCGACAACCGGCGCCGTGTGATCCGGCGCCAGTACGACCCGCAGACCATTGGCGAGCGAGGTTTTCTCGACCCGGTAGGAGGGCGCCGGCAACGAAATGGTGGTCGTGTTCATCTCGGTACGAGGGGGCACGGTTGGCAACGCTACTGCGCCCAAGCCGTTCATGGTCCTGGTCTTCGATGATCCGCGCCACAAGGCCACAACCGGCGGGATCTGTTGCTCACGAGGAATACCGCAGGGACCGCCGCGGGCCTCCCGCCTCCCCTGTCCATCGATCAGCCCGGACTGATCATCGCAGATTGCGATTTCCCGCCACCACCGTGACCAGAACCGCGGCCACGGCGACCTGTAGAACGAGGGTGAGGACCCACCCGGCATCGATCCCGCTGGCAACGATCAAGCCGATCGCGGCACCGACAAGCCCGACCAGGATGGTCATCAGGCAGCCGATCGCCTGCCGGCCCGGCACGATCATGCGCGCGAGGGTGCCGATGACGATGCCGGTGACCACGGCACTGAACAAACCGGTTGGCGCGTCCACGACGCCTGATTATTCACGAAGAGCATCTGGACGCAATCCGATCCGCGACGCCTCGGCACGACGGCCCAGAAATGTACCGACACCGCGACTGCCCGGAGTAAAGTGCGGCCGATGCAAACTGTTCCGGAAGGACAGTTTCCTTCTGATCTTGCCGATGTTCTGCGGCTCGAACTCATGTCTCTTGGCGACGATCTGATCGCGGCGATAGCACGTGAGGTACCGGCATACGCGCGGCCGCTGGAGGGCTCGTTCGGCCGCGGTGTCCGCCAGGGTGTCGAGGAGGCCCTGCTTCGCTTCCTCACCGTGGTCGACACGAACTCGCCCGGCCCGCCGGACCTGGCCGCCAGCCGCGAGGTCTACGTCCGCCTCGGGCGCGGCGAGTTCCGCGCCGGCCGCTCTCTGGACACGCTGCTCGGCGCCTACCGGGTGGGCGCGCGGGTCGCCTGGCGCCGGCTCGCCGACGCGGCGCGGCGCGGCGGCCTGGACGCCGACGGGCTCGTGTCCCTGGCCGAGACGATGTTCGCATACATCGACGGAATCTCCGGTGCCACCGCCGAGGGCTACGCGCTCGCGCAGTCCCGGGCGGCCAGCGAACGCGGTCGCCTGTGGGACCGGCTCGGCGAGCTGATGCTGGCGGGCGGCAACCCGGCGACGATCGAACAGACCGCCCGGGCCGCCTCCTACCGGCTACCCGACAGCCTCGCCGCGATCATCGTGCCCGGGTCCGCCGGCACGGGCACCGGCACCGGCACCGGCACGGACCACGACGGGGACGAGCGTGTGGACGACCGCATCGGATGCCTGGCCCTGCCACCGGACACCCCCCGCGCTATCAAGGGCGATGACATCTGGATATTCGTCGGCGACCCGACCGGCCCCGGCCGCCGCAAGTGGCTGGAACGGGCACTGGTAGGTCTGGGAGCCGTCGTCGGTCCAGCCGTCCCGTGGCCGGAGGCGTCCGCGAGCGCGGCCAGGGCGGCCTTCGCCCGCAACGCCCGTGACCGCGGGGAGCTGCCTGGGGTACCCGGGTGCCCCGGCGGGTCGCTGTTCACCGACGACCACCTGGCCCAGCTCCTGCTCGCCCGGGACCCGGTGCTGCTGGCCGACCTCGCTAGCCTGCGGCTGGCGCCGCTGGACGGACTTCCCGTCAGAGTCCGCGCGCGCCTGGCGGAAACCCTGCTGCTGTGGCTGCGGCTACGGGGGCAACGCGCCCGGATCGCCGCCGAACTCCAGGTGCACCCGCAGACGATCCGCTACCGGTTGAACCAGCTACGCACGCTGTTCGGCGAGAGCCTCGACGACCCCGACGTCCGCTTCGAGCTCGAGCTCGTCCTGCGGGCCAGCCCACGCCCGCCTATGCCGACCCAGGCC
>NZ_CAUVXO010000046.1:0-8178 GCF_963555865.1 Protofrankia sp. Cr1 | reverse complement strand
CGCCGGTCAGCTGGCCACGCCGGTCAGCTGGCCACGGGGGCGGGCTTCGGGCCGGTGCTGCGCATGTTGACGAGCCGGCCGAGGAGATCGAACCAGAACGGCGCGCCGAGCGAGAGCGCGAGCGCGGTGAGCAGCCACCCGAAAATCTTCAGCGCCCAGTCGCCCACATCACCCGGGATCCGCCGGGGATCGGAACGGTCGGAGTCGAGCCCGCTCCACCCCAGTGGGAGACGCAGCGCCGCCGCATCCCGCACGGCGTTCACGGCCCGGTTCGCGGCATCCTCGGCGCCGGCGGCCGGTGAGCTACTCGCAGCGGTCGGGACGAGCTGGGCGGACGCAGCCTCGACCGCGGCCGTCCGCAACGATCGATTTTCCCACAGCGCGTTGGTGAGCGCTATCGCGTCCAGGTTCAGCGCCAGGGTGAGCAGCAACGCGTAGACGAGCAGGAACCGCTGGACGCGCCTCTTGTACCAGCCGGAAAGCCTGTCCATGGTGTCGTCGTACCATTCGGCGAGTTCAGCGATGATCCGATCACGGTCGTGGCCCGCCCGGGTGACGATGCCGGTCAGCGCCAGCCGGAGCGGGGAGTCCGCGGGCAGCTTGGCCACCTCGTCCAGAAGCGACCCGACCGGTTGCGCGGCGGCGAGCCCGACGATGGACGCGGCGATCCTGCGGCTCTCCTCGGTCGCCGCCGGGGACGCGACAAGAGCGTCGGACAGCGCCGCAGCCGTGGTGTCGGTGAGCGACTGATGCGCGTCGCGCAATGCCGTGCGGGCGGTCTCGGGGATCGTGGCGTGGTCCATCCGAGCGAGCAGGACCCGCGCGGGCGGTTCGACCATGTCGAGCACGCCGCGCGCAAAGGCCGTCGACGGGATGTAGGACGGCAGGCGCATCCGGCGGGCCCGCCGCCAGGCGCTGGTCGCCACCGGCGCGGCCCCCAGGTCGGGTACGACTCCCGCGTGCCCGCCCGAACGCAGGCCCCGCAGCGGGCCGTCGAGGAGCGTGGCCGTCCGGCTGGTGTCGGGGGCGGCGCTCGTGGCGTCAACGGGCCGATCACCGAAGAGGCGACGCAGCTCGGCCTCAAGCTGCCGGCCGCGGTAGCACATCAACCCGAACACAGCCTCGTTGATGCGGGAAACCGCCACGCTACCGATGGCGAACACGAGGATGAGCCCGATCGGGACGTCCACGATGGCTGAGTCCGGCACGCCTTACCCCCGGGTTTGCGCACTATCGGCATTCTGGCGTTGGGAAGACTACTGTGCCCCGGTCTGGCGTGCTGTGGTCCGGCTCCAGACAGCCGGTCGCGGGCCGGTCGCGGGCCGGTCGCGGGCCGGAAACCGGAGGCCGGAAGGCGCCAGCTGTGGGCACAGGAAATTCACAGGAGATACCCGGCTGTGCCACAGCTGACGTCGGCACTGTGTTTGCATGAGCCCCATGGCGTTACTCCCCAACGGGCCGGAATCCCCTGGCGGGTCGGCCGGCGAGGTGCACCAGACGACGCGGCAGGCTGCCCACCAAACGGTGCAGCAGACAACGCCTCAGGCAACGCCTCAGGCAGTGGCTCAGGCAGTGGCTCAGAGCACGCGCCAGCCGCTCCCGGCGCTGCGCCGGGTGGACGGCACCGCCCTGCGGGTGCTCGTCGTGGACGACGAACCCGCGCTCTCCGAGCTGTTGTCGATGGCGCTGCGGTACGAGGGCTGGGAAGTCCGCATCGCCGGGGACGGGCTCAGCGCGGTACGCACGGCCCGGGAGTTCCGTCCCGACGCGGTGGTGTTGGACGTGATGTTGCCCGACATCGACGGCCTGGAAGTGCTACGGCGACTGCGAACGGAGGCCACCGACGTCCCGGTGCTGTTCCTGACGGCTCGGGACGCTGTGGAGGACCGCATCGCCGGGATCACCGCCGGTGGCGACGACTACGTGACCAAGCCGTTCAGCCTGGAGGAGGTCGTCGCCCGGTTGCGGGGTCTGATGCGCCGGGCCGGGGCCAGCTCCGCCCGCACATCCTCCGAGCTGGTGGTCGGTGACCTGACCCTGGACGAGGACAGCCACGAGGTCCGGCGCGGCGATGACCTGATCGAGCTCACGGCCACCGAGTTCGAGCTCCTGCGCTTCCTGATGCGTAACCCACGCCGGGTCCTGAGCAAGAGCCAGATTCTCGACCGGGTCTGGAACTACGACTTCGGCGGCCAGGCCAACGTCGTCGAGCTCTACATCTCCTACCTCCGTAAGAAGATCGACGCCGGTCGGACCCCGATGATCCACACTGTGCGCGGTGCGGGTTACGTCCTCAAGCCCGGCGAACAGTAACCATGAGTAGCCGCACTATGGGAACAAGCAGCCGACGTCTCGGGTGGTCGCTGCGGACCCGCCTGGTTGTGGGCCTGGTCGGTCTGCTCGCGGCGGTATCCCTGGTGGTGGGCGTCGCCACCGAGGTGGCCCTGCACGACTTCCTGGTGGGACGCCTCGACGACCAGCTGACCGCCGCCGTCACCCGCTCCCAGGATGCCCTCGGCCAGCCTTCCGACAACCGTGCCGGGCAGCTGCGGTCATCGAACGGGGCCACAAACGGAGCCACAAACGGGGTACCGAACGGGGTACCGGATGGGGTACCGGGCTTTCATCCGGCTTTCTTGTTGCCGCCGGGCCAGTCCGCGGGTACCCTTGGAGCCCGCCTGACCGCCGGTGTGGTCTCGGATGCCGGGATCATCAGCGATGACGGCTCGCTTGCACCCCTGGACGCCGGGGCCGCGGCGGCCCTGACCACCGTCCCGGCCGACGAACATCCGCACACGCAGACGATCGGCGGCAACGGAGAGTTCCGGCTGATCGCCCGCCAGATGCCCGACGGCACCGTGCTCGTGACCGGCCTGCCGTTACGCCCCATCCAGGCGACCCTCTCCCAGCTGGCTGTCGTCGGAGCCGCCGTCGCCGGGATCGGACTGCTCGCCGCCGCGTTCGCCGGCACGGCCATCGTCCGCCTCACGCTTCGGCCGCTGCGACGCGTGGCGACCACCGCCAGGCGGGTCGCCCAACTGCCGTTGGACCGCGGCGAGGTCGCGCTGGCTGAGCGCGTCCCGGAGGCGGACACCGACCCACGGACCGAGGTCGGTCAGGTCGGCGCGGCGCTCAACAGCATGCTCGGCCACGTCGGCGCGGCACTCGCGGCACGCCAGGCCAGCGAGATGAAGGTCCGTCAGTTCGTCGCGGACGCCAGCCACGAACTGCGGACCCCGCTGGCCGCCATCCGCGGATACGCCGAGCTGACCCGCCGCGGCCGCGACCGGGTGCCCCCCGACATCGCCCACGCGCTGAGCCGGGTGGAGTCCGAAGCGACCCGGATGACCAGCCTGGTCGAGGACCTGCTGCTCCTCGCGCGGCTGGACGCCGGACGTCCCCTCGACACCGAAGCGGTCGATCTGTCCCGACTCGTCGTGGACACGGTGAGCGACGCCCACGCCGCCGGGCCCCACCACCGCTGGCAGCTCGAGCTGCCCGACGAGCCGGTGATCGTCACCGGCGACACGGCCCGCCTGCACCAGGTGCTGGCCAACCTGCTCGCCAACGCCCGCACCCACACCCCGCCCGGCACGACGGTCACCGCGAGCCTGCACGCCCGCTCCCCGGGCCTTGCCGTGCTCGCCGTGCTCGACGACGGACCCGGCATCCCACCTGATCTTCTCCCGTCCGTGTTCGAGCGGTTTGCCCGCGGCGACGGTTCCCGTTCCCGCGCCGCCGGCAGCACCGGGCTGGGCCTGGCCATCGTCAGCGCCGTCGTCACCGCTCACCACGGCACCGTGGATGTCACGAGCCGCCCTGGTCAGACGGCGTTCATCGTCCGCCTGCCGACGCACGTGCCGGCCATGGTCCCCGGGCCCGCAATGCCAGCCGGGGACGCGATGCCGGCTGGGGTCCCGATGCCGGCCGAGGCCCCGATGCCGGGTCGCCAGCCCACGCCGCGGCTGACGTCCGCGCCTCGAGCCGAGACCGGTTCACAGGAAAGGCACAGCTTCGGCACAAGGGGGCGACAGGTCCCGGACCGACTGTAGGTCCATGCCCACAGCGACCGTCACCCCGCAGGACGCACCTGGTCGGACCGCCCCGCGGGCCACCCGCACGCCCGTCCCGGCCGCCCGCCGGCCCATCCTGGCAACCCACCCCGCGGCAGTGCTGGACGTGGTCATCCCCGTCTACAACGAGCAGGCCGACCTGGAGCCGTGCGTACGCCGCCTGTACGCACACCTGACCAGGACCTTCCCGTACCCCTTTCGGATCACGATCGCCGACAACGCCAGCACGGATGCGACCCTGGCCGTGGCGGAAACGCTCCAGGCCGCCATCGCCGAGGTCACCGTCGCCCACCTTGAGCAGAAGGGCCGCGGACGCGCCCTGCACACGGTCTGGTCGGCATCCGACGCCCCGGTGCTGGCCTACATGGACGTCGACCTGTCCACGGACCTCGCGGCGCTGCTGCCGCTGGTCGCCCCGCTGATCTCCGGACACTCCGATCTCGCGATCGGAACCCGGCTGGCACGTGACTCGCGGGTCGTCCGCGGCGTGAAGCGGGAGATGATCTCCCGCTGCTACAACCTCATCCTGCGCGGCACGCTCGCCGCCCGCTTCTCCGACGCCCAATGCGGGTTCAAGGCCATCCGCGCCGACGTCGCCGCGCAGCTGCTGCCCCTGATCGAGGACACCGGCTGGTTCTTCGACACCGAGCTGCTCGTCCTCGCCGAAAGGTCCGGACTGCGCATCCACGAGGTTCCGGTCGACTGGGTCGACGACCCCGACAGCCGCGTCGACATCAGGGCCACCGCCCTGGCCGATCTCAAGGGCGTCGCCCGGGTCGGACGTGCCCTGGTCACCGGAGCGCTGCCCGTGCGCGACCTGCGCCGCCAGCTCGGCCGTGCGCCGCTGGAGCCGGCCGTCCCCGGCGTACCGGTCGGTCTGCCCGGACAGCTTGTGCGGTTCACCGGCGTCGGGGTGGCGAGCACCGCGGCCTACCTGGTGCTGTACCTGCTGCTGCGGGGCACGGTGGGGGCGCAGGCCGCGAACCTGCTCGCGCTGGCGCTCACCGCGGTCGCCAACACCGCCGCGAACCGGCGGCTGACCTTCGGGGTACGCGGGCGCGCCGGCGCCGGCCGCCACCAGCTCGAGGGCCTTGTGGTCTTCGGCCTGGGGCTCGGGCTGACCAGTGGGTCACTGGCCGTGCTCAGCGCGCTGGCCAGCCACCCCGGACGGCCCCTCGAACTCGGCATCCTGATCGGCGCCAACCTCGCCGCGACGGTCCTGCGATTCGTCCTGCTGCGCGCCTGGGTCTTCCACCCGCACCGCCGGCAGGCGTGAGCCCGGCGGGGGGCGTCGGCATCCCCCCCGACGCCCCCCGCCGCCCCCAGCGTCCGCACCATCCCGATCACACGCACCATCCCGATCACATCCTGACTGGAGAAACGCCTGTGTCCACCTCGACTCTGCTTCCCCCGGCCAGCTCGCCGGGACGGCATCCGACTGCAGAGCCCCGTCGCGACGACGGGGAGCGCCCGCCGACCGGACTGCGCCGCAGGCTGCGCGGACCCGAGACCGACCCAGGATGGGTCCGGCCCGCGCTCCTGACGCTGCTCGCCGCCACCGCCGTCCTCTACCTGTGGAACCTCGGCGCGTCCGGCAACGCCAACGACTTCTACGCAGCGGCGGTCCAGGCCGGCACCACGAGCTGGAAGGCGTTCTTCTTCGGCTCCTTCGACTCGTCCAACTTCATCACCGTCGACAAACCACCGGCATCGCTGTGGGTGATGGAACTGTCGGGCCGGATCTTCGGTTTCTCCTCTTGGAGCATGCTCGCCCCACAGGCGTTGGAAGGCGTGGCAGCCGTCGGGCTCCTGTACGCAACCGTGCGCCGGTGGTCCGGACCGACCGCGGGCCTGCTCGCCGGCACGGCGCTGGCCCTCACCCCGGCCGCGACACTGATGTTCCGCTTCAACAACCCGGACGCGCTGCTCGTCCTGCTCCTGGTCACCGGCGCTTACTGCACGGTGCGGGCGATCGAGTCGGCCAGCACGAAATGGCTTGCGCTGGCCGGGGTTGCCATCGGCTTCGGCTTTCTCACCAAAATGGGCCAGGCACTGCTCGTCGTTCCCGCATTCGGCCTGGCCTACCTGATCGCGGCTCCGACCGGGCTGCGCCGCCGGATCCTCCAGCTTCTCGCCTCCGTCGGCGCCCTTCTCGCCGCGGCGGGCTGGTGGGTCACGATCGTGTCGCTGTGGCCGGCGTCCGCCCGCCCGTACATCGGCGGCTCGACGAACAACAGCGTGCTTGAGCTGGCATTCGGCTACAACGGCCTCGGTCGCCTGTTCGGCGGGGCCGGCAACGGCGGCGGTGGCGGTACCCGGGCCGGCGGTGCCGGCGGTGCCGGCGGGGGCGGTTTCGGGGCCGGTGGCGGTTTCGGGGGAAGCACCGGTATCACCCGCCTGTTCCGCTCGGAAACAGGCCTGGAGATCTCCTGGCTGCTCCCCGCGGCGCTGCTCAGCCTGGTCGCCGGCCTGTGGCTCACCCACCGGGCACCGCGCACCGACCGCACCCGGGCCGCGATCATCCTCTGGGGCGGCTGGCTGCTCGTGACGGGGATCGTGTTCAGCTACATGCAGGGCACCATGCACCCGTACTACACGATCGCGCTCGCCCCGGCCGTTGCGGCGCTGGTGGCGATCACCGGACGGCTCCTCTGGCAGCAACGGGAGACCTGGTTCGCCCGGATCAGCGCGTCCATGATTATCGCGGGGACCGCAGGTTGGAGCTACCACCTGCTTGCTCTCACCCCGGGCTGGACTCCGTGGCTGCGCTACACGGTTCTCGTCTGCGGCGCGGTCGCGATCGGCGGCCTGCTGACCGGACGACGCATCCTGCGCAAGGGCGCGATCGTGGTCGCGACGGCGGCGTTGCTCACCGGCATCGCGGGTACGGCCGGCTATGCCGCCAGCACTGCGTCGCACCCACACACCGGCTCACTCCCGGCCGTCGGTCCGGGGAGCACCAGCGCCATGGGCGGTCCCGGTGGCGGACCTTCCGGTGGGCGGTTGTTCGCGGGAGGAACCCAGCCCGGCGGCGCCGGGGTGAACGGCTCCACAACCAGCGGTACACCCAGTGGCACAACCAGCGGTACAAACGGCGGAACATCCACCGGTCAGCCCGGTGGATTCGGCGGAGCGGGTGGATTCGGCGGTCAGACCGCCAACGCCGAGCTGGTGTCGCTGGTGCAGAAGACCACCAGCACCTGGGCAGCCGCCACGGTCGGCTCCCAGAGTGCGGCTCCCCTGGAGCTCGCCAGCGGAAAAGCAGTTATGTCCATCGGCGGATTCAACGGCAGCGACGGCACACCGACCCTCGCCGCCTTCCAGGCCTATGTCTCCGCCGGAAAGATCCATTACTTCATCGCCGGCTCCGGTGGCGCAGGGATGGGCGGCCCGAACAGCAACGGCACCGGAAGCGACATCGCCACCTGGGTCGAGGCACATTTCACCTCGACCACCGTCGGCGGCCAGACGGTCTACGACCTGACGCACCAGACGAGCTGACCCACCCGAGCGGTAGGTGGAAAAGGCTGCCCTGATGGCCGTTTTCACCTACCGCTGGACGGCATTCGGCCGAGCGGTAGGTGAAAAAGCACGCTGGAGCGACAGAAGCCACCTACCGTCGGCATAGCGCAACGGCCAGCGCAACGGCCAGCGCAAGGGTCAGCACGCGCAACGGCCAGCACAAGGGTCAGCACGCGCAACGGCCAGCACAAGGCCGCGGGCGCCACCGCGAACCGGTGGCGCCCGCGGTTTTCCTTGCTGTCCGGGCACGGGCCGGCGCGGGCCGCCACCGATGTCGGTTCGACCTGATCATTCGACCTCGTCAGCCCCTGGCCAACACCTGGCCAACACCTGGCCAGACTCAAGCCGCACTGCACCTGGCATCCCACAGCAGACGCACAGCAGGTACTCAGCCCGCGCCCAGCCCATGCTGATTAGCTGTTTGTGGACAAGAAATTCCGGGGAAGTCAGCCGGCCGCCGGGCGTGCGATCCTCGTTTTCGCGCACGCCCGGCGGCCCCAAAGAAAGCCAGCCAGCCAAAGGAGATTGCCATGAACTCGTCGCTTTCAGCTCACGGCACCAGCCGGGACAACGGCCTGTCGCA
>NZ_CAUVXO010000045.1:18007-22245 GCF_963555865.1 Protofrankia sp. Cr1 | reverse complement strand
CCCGGAGGCCTGGGTTTTTGATGGTGGGGTGGTGGGCCAAAGGGGGTGGAAGGCTATGAGCGACAGCGAGTCGGTTGAGGCGATCCTGCCGGGACCGGTTCCGCTCGCCCGCCGGATGGGTGAGCTCGGAACGTGGGTGATGCGTGACCCACTGCGACTCGGTGAGGTCGGCGACGTCATCTCGCTCGCCGGTGGGCTGCCGGCCGGCGAGACGCTGCCCGCCGCGGAGATCGGCGAGGCTGTGCGCCAGGTGTCGACCTCGAAGCTGGCAACGGCCGCGCTGCAGTACTCGGCAGCCGAAGGTCTTCCCGCGCTGCGCGCCTGGATCGCAGACCGGGCGTCGGCCGACCGTGGGCGCCTGGTTGACCCGAGCCAGGTCGTGGTGACCACTGGTGGGCTGCAGGGCCTGGATGTCATCGCCCGTACGCTGCTGGACCCCGGCGATCTCGTGGCCATCGACGAGCCGGTCTTCCCAGGCTCGCTGCACTGTCTGGAGATGTACCAGCCGGAGTTCCTGGCGATCCCGGTCGACGCCGACGGTCTGGACGTCGGTGCGCTCGCCGAACGACTGGCCGGCGGGCAGCGTCCCAAGCTCGTCTACACGGTCGCGACCTTTCACAATCCGACTGGCGCCACGCTCACCGATGTCCGGCGCCGCGAACTCGCGGACCTGGCCGAGCGGTACGGGTTCGTGGTGGCCGAGGACGAGCCGTACCCGGCGCTGCGCTTTCGGGGCAATCCCGTGCCACCGATCGCAGCCTACAGTGATCGTATTGTCACCATCGGGTCATTCTCCAAGACGCTCGGACCGGGACTCCGGGTCGGATGGGTGGTGGTGCCGAGCGCGCTCGCCGACGCGGTGGGCCGCGCGAAGCGCTGGTCGGACCTGCACACCTCGACGCTGATGCAGTACGCCCTGATCGAGCTTCTGGGCCGGGCGGGCTGGTACGACGCGCACCTGGCGACGTTGCCGGTCGTCTACGGGCGGCGGTGCGGCGCCCTGCGCGCCGCCGTCGGCGAACATCTGGCCGGGGTCGTCGAGGTCAACGACCCGGCTGGTGGGCTGTTCGTCTGGGGGCGCGTCGTCGCGCCGGGCCTGTCCGCGGACGACCTGCTCGACGCCGCGGTCCGCCGCGGGGTGACCTATGTGTCCGGCCCGCAGTTCGCCGTGCACAATCCCGACCCCGCGACCATGCGGATGTCGTTTGCGGGCAGTTCCCCGGAACGCCTTGAGCTCGCCGCCCGCCGGCTGGCCGACGCCGCGATCACCGCCCTCGGGTCGAGGGCCTGACAAGGGCCTGACAAGGGCCCGACACGGGTGGTGACGGTACCCGGGGGGTGATCCACTATTGGGGTGTGTCATCGTCGTGGACGATGCTGAGGAGTGTGGTGCTCGCCGGCGGTGGCACGGCGGGCCATGTAGAACCTGCGCTGGCCGTCGCCGACGCCCTGCGGGCCGCCGACCCCCGGCTACGCCTGACCGTCCTGGGGACGGAGTCCGGGCTGGAGGCGAGGCTCGTGCCGGCCCGTGGCTACGACTTGGTGACGATCCCGAAGGTGCCGCTGCCGCGCACACCCACGCCGTCCCTGCTCACCGTGCCCGGCAGGCTCGCCGGGGCCGTCAGCCAGGCGTCGGCGACGCTGGCTCGGGTGCGCGCGGACGTGGTCGTCGGCTTCGGCGGGTACGTGTCCGTCCCGGCCTACCTGGCCGCGCGCCGGGCAGGTATCCCGATCGTCGTCCACGAGGCCAACCCGGTTCCGGGAGTGGCGAACCGGATCGGCGCCCGGTTCACACCCTTTGTGGCGGTCTCCTACCCGAGTACTCCGTTGCGCGGCGGCCGGCTCACCGGCATCCCGCTGCGCCCGGAGATCCTGAACCTCGACCGGTCGCCGACGGCGGCCCGGGCGGCCCGGATCAGTTACGGCCTTCACCCGGGCTATCCGACGTTGCTGGTCTTCGGTGGTTCGCAGGGGGCCCGACGCATCAACGACGTGATCAGTACGATGGCCGGGGAGATCACTGCGAGCGGGGCGCAGGTCCTGCACGCGGCCGGGCCCAAGAACGTCGAGACGGTGCTTGCGGCGCTGCCACCGAACCTGCCCGCGCCCTATGTCGTGCGGCCCTATCTCGACCACATGGCGTCAGCGTATGCGGCGGCGGACATGGCGCTGTGTCGTGCCGGCGCCATGACCTGCGCGGAGCTGGCCGCGGTCGGCCTGCCCGCCGCCTACGTGCCGCTCCCGCACGGAAACGGTGAGCAGCGGCGCAACGCCCTGGCGACGGTGGAGGCAGGCGGCGGGCTGCTGATCGACGATGCCGGCTTCTCGCCCGAATGGGTGCGTGCGGAGCTGCTGGGCCTGCTCACCTCGTCGGAACGGCTGGCCAAGATGTCGGCGGCATGCGCAGGCTGCGGACATCCCGACGCCGTGGACGCGATCGTGTCGATGATCCGTGAGGCCGCGGCCACACGCAGGCGGCAACCGGCACGCCACGCGGCTCGCTGAACCCGGTCCGAGGCGATGGATGGGGCAAGATGTCACCTGTGACAGCTCGGGTGCTACCGGACAACTTCGACCGTGTCCACCTCGTGGGGATCGGCGGCGCCGGCATGAGCGGCCTCGCCCGGCTGTTGCTGCGGCGCGGCGCCTACGTGTCCGGAAGCGACGCCCGGGACACCCGCCGATTGGCCGCGCTACGGGCACTCGGGGCCCACGTGGCGATTGGTCATGATCCGCAGCATCTCGGCGACGCCCGTACTTTGATCTTCTCCCAGGCCATTCCGGCGGGAAATCTGGAGGTCGAGGAGGCGAAAAAACGTGGCCTGCGTGTTGTTTCGCGGGCCGCCGCGCTTGCCGCGCTGATGCAGGGATTCCAGGGGCTCGCGGTTGCCGGTACCCATGGGAAGACGACGACCACGCTGATGGCCACCGTCGCGATGCAGGCGTGCGGCGCCGACCCGTCGTTTGTCACTGGCAGCGACATCAATGAGGCCGGCTCCAACGCGCACGCCGGCTCGGGCGAGATCTTCATCGCTGAGGCCGATGAGAGCGACGGCGGATTTCTGCTGCTTGAGCCGTTCGGCGCGGTCGTCACCAATGTCGAAGCCGATCATCTTGATTACTACCGTCAGCGTGAAAACGTCGAGACCGCGTTCGCGCGGTTCGTCGACGGTGTCGATCCGGACGGTTTTGTGGTGGCCTGCCTGGACGACCCCGGCGCGGCCAGGCTCGTCACCGCGCTGCGGGACTCCGAAGGCAGCTCGGGGACACCGCGGGTCACCACCTATGGCGAGTCGGTGGACGCCCACGTCCGGGTGGAGCTCGCGATGGTCTCGCCGACCGGCTCCACCTGCGAGGTGGTCGTGCGCGGCAGACGGTTGGGCGAGCTGACCCTGCGGGTACCCGGGCGGCACAATCTGCTCAACGCGGCCGGTGCGCTGGCCGCCGGGCTGGAGCTCGGCCTGCCCGCGGCCGGCCTGTTGGAGGGGCTGGCCGGGTTCGCCGGCGTCCGCCGCCGGTTCGAGGCCAAGGGCAGCGTCGAGGGCATCCGGGTGGTCGACGACTATGCCAACCATCCGACAAAGATCATGGCCGTGTTGCGGACTGCCCGTGACGTCGCCGAGGGCGGCCGGGTCGTGGTCGCTTTCCAGCCGCACCTCTACAGCCGGACGGTTGCCTTCGCCGCCGAGTTCGGCGCCGCACTGGGCCTCGCGGATGCCGTGGTGGTCATGGATGTCTTCGGCGCGGGGGAACAGGAGCTCCCGGGGGTCAGCGGTGCGACGATCGCCTCCCGAGTGCCGCTGCCCGCCGAACAGGTCGTCTACGAGCCGTCCTGGTCGGCCGCGGCGGGCCGGGTCGCGGCGTTCGCGCGTCCGGGCGACCTGGTGCTCACCATCGGAGCAGGCGACGTGACTCTGCTCGGCGGGGAGCTCCTGCGCGTCCTCGCCGAACGGGCAACCCTGTCCAGCTGAGACAGCATCCGGATCTGAACCCGCCCTGTCTTACACGCGTGGCCGTTTCTTCGTGTGATCCCTGAGAAGGGCTCTCAACACGTGACATCGGCTCGAGTGGTTCGTGCCGTTACTCTCGGGATCGATGTGTCGGTCGTACTCTGCGATGAGAAGTGAGGGTTTCGAGCTGGAGCCTCCAGCTCGAAACCCTCACCCGACGAACGCTGCGCCCCGGGCCACATGCTGGACAGAGGTGGGCACCGGGGCCGCCCAACGGCGATCGGTGAT
>NZ_CAUVXO010000045.1:15403-17677 GCF_963555865.1 Protofrankia sp. Cr1 | reverse complement strand
AAGATGGTCAGGACAGGTGTGGCGGTGCGGCGGCGAGGAGTTCGTCGAGCAGCACGGCCCGGTGGCTGATGTAGGCCGGTTCGCCCCGCTCGTCGCTACCCAGCGCGTATATGTGGGCTGTCGCCGGACCGCCGTCCCGTTCGATCCGCCAGAATCGGGCGATACCGGCGCGGGCGTACTCACCCGGTTTGATCGTGCGGTCCAGGTTCTCCGAGCCCGGGGAGACGACCTCCACCACGAGCAGGGTGTCGGCCGGGTCGATCCACACGGTGCCTCGCGGGGCCGGGCGGCGCAGGACGAGCACGTCGGGACTACGGCCACTGGATGATTCGGTGATCCGGAGACCGGGCGTGGCCAGCACCCGGTCGGGGCTGTAACCGTTGGTGACCAGCCATACCACGAGCTGTGTGATCAGCGTGGCGTCTTCGGTGTCGGCTGGCGGCATGACCAGCAGGTTCCCCTCGGCGAGTTCGTATCGATGGAGCTCGTCGGCCGCGGCCAGCTGGGTCACGTCGTCCAAAGTGAGTGCTCGTCCGGGCAGCTGCACCACCAACGGGGGCGTCGGGTGGACGACCGTCATGCCGATCTCCCCTCGGCTGCCCGAGCAGTATCCGATCTTCAGTGTAACGGTGGTCGTGTGCAGCGGCGGGGCGCGGGGCGCGGGGCGCGGGGCGTGGCCGTGGCCGTGGCCGTGGGAAACGGGGCGTGGCCGTGGGGAACCGGAGCCCGGCGTGGTGTTCACTGCCTGTCGTGACCGGTGAGAACCCTCAGCACGTTCGCTTCCTCGGAATAGCCGGGGCGGGCCTGTCCGCGCTCGCCCACATCCACCTGGCCAGTGGCGGGATGGTCAGCGGCAGCGACGCCCAGGACGCACCCCGCCTGGACGCTCTGCGCGCCGCCGGCGCCCGGGTTCGGGTCGGAGCCGTCACCGACCCGGCCGTGCTGGCCGCGGAACTGACCGGCGTGGACGTCGTCGTGGCGTCCAGCGCGTTCCCCGATGACCATCCTGAGCTGGCGGCCGCACGGCGGTGCGGTGTCCCGGTCCGCCGACGCAGCGACTGGCTGCCGCAACTGACCGCCGGCTACGACCTGATCGCGGTCGCCGGCTCGCACGGCAAGACCACCACGTCCGCGATGCTCGCCCTGGTGTTGCGGGCCGCCGGGGTCGACCCGACCGCGGTGATCGGCGCCGAGGTCGCGCAGCTCGGTGGCAACGCGCTGGTCGGAGCCGGAGCGCTGTTCGTCCTGGAGGCCGACGAGTACGGCGGGGCGTTCGCGAACCTCGACCCCGCGCTTGCCGTGATCACCAACGTCGAGTGGGAGCATCCCGACCTCTTCCCCGATGAGGCGGCCGTGCGCGTGGCCTTCACCGCGTTCGCCGCGCGGGTCCGCCCCGGCGGGACGCTGGTCGTCTGCGGGGACCATCCCGGCGTTCAGGCGGTGCTCGCGGCTCTGCCGGCCGGGCATGCCAGAGTCGTCGACTACGGTCTCCAGGCCGCCCGGACCTGGCGGGCGGTGGACCCGCGCCCGACGCCGGACGGCGGCATCCAGGCCACGGTCAGCCGGGACGGGCACGACATCGGGACGCTCACGCTTGCGTTGCCGGGCGTCCACACCGTTCTCAACGCGCTCGCGGCGCTCGCCGTCGCCGCGGAGCGGGGCCTTGCCGTGCCCGACACTCTCGCGACCCTTGCGACCTACACCGGTGCGGCCCGCCGGTTCGAGCGGGTCGGCATCGCCGCATCGACCGACCGCCACGGACCGTTGGAGATCGTCGATGACTACGCCCACCACCCGACCGAGATCAGGGTGACGCTGGCAGCGGCCCGCCAGCGGGCCGGCTCGCGCCGGGTGTGGGTTGCCGTGCAGCCGCACACGTTCAGCCGGCTCGCCGCCCTGATGGATGATTTTGCCGAGGCGTTCACCGATGCCGACCGGGTGTACGTCACCGACATCTACGCCGCTCGTGAGCACGACACCCTGGGGCTGCACGCCTGCGACCTCGCCAAGAAGATCTTCGTGCCGGAGACGACGTACTACGTCCCATGGGCGGAACTCGCCGACCGGCTCACCACCGACCTGTCGGTCAGTCTGCCGGCCGCGCCGGACGGCGTCCTGCTGCTGACCCTGGGGGCCGGCACGATAACCGACGTGGGTCGGTGGGTACTCGACGCGTTGGGATAGCGGCGCTCGGGCAGACGTGCCGCATGTCAGCGCCATGTCGGCTGGCGGACAGTGACGTAGCCGACGCGGATATGGGACCGTGCTCGGCGA
>NZ_CAUVXO010000045.1:11981-14978 GCF_963555865.1 Protofrankia sp. Cr1 | reverse complement strand
CGGCCGATCACGGTTTCGTCGACGCGCTCGCGGGCTCCAAGGATCTTCTCGGGCGGTCCGGGCGAACATCGGTCGAGATAGTCCTCACGGCTGACTTCGAGGACGCCGACGCGCTTGTTCATGACCAGGCCACGCCGGGGCGCCCGTCGGGCAGCGTGCGGATCCCGGTGCTGTCCGCAGATCCGCTGACGATTGTCGGCGGCGAAGTCGTGCTGTTCGAACCCGTTGTCACCCAGGTCGAGACCTGGCACGTTCGTTATCGGCTGTCACTGGTCGCAGCTGACGGTGATGGCTACGTTCTCGACGGCTTCAAGGTTCTGCACGACCGCCCTGGTTTCGATGCGTGGTCGGATGCGACAACCCTTTACTTCACCGTGGGATCGGTCACCGCTGGGACACTCGGCGTGGGCATTGCGCATATCGCGTTCGCGGACTTCGTCCGGAATCTGCGGGCGGTTGAGGTGCTGGGCGTTCCCGCCGGCCGCCGCCGGTCCTATGAACTGGCGGTCGTCAAGCTGCTTGCCGGATACCTGCTGCGGATCTACGGTGGCCCGCTGGACGAGGCCCGCCGATTCCCCGCCGCGCCCAGTCGTCTTGCGGGGCGGCCGTCGCGCCGGCAGCTACGCCTGCCGGTTCCCGAGGTTCGGTGGTGCGGTGCGGGCGGCCGTTGGCATGAGGGAACCGAGGTGGGGATGGACGGCTGGCTGCGGCTCATCCGGTACCAGGGCGGGACCAAGGGGCCGGTCCTGCTGGCCTCCGGATTCGGCATGTCGACGTCGGCGTTTCTGGCGGACACGATCCGCACCAACCTGACCGAGTTCCTCGTCGAGCAGCAGTACGACGTGTGGTTGTTCGACTACCGCGCATCCATCGAGCTGCCCTCCTCGGCGGGTCAGTTCAGCATCGACGTCATCGCCACGCAGGACTGGCCGACCGCTGTCGACGAGGTCCGGCGCGTCACCGCGGCGCCGAGCGTGCAGGCCTACGGGCACTGCGTGGGTTCGGCGTCACTGCTGATGGCGCTGGCGGCGGGCAAACTACCCGGGGTCCGCTCGGCGGTCTGCGCGCAGTTCCCGCTGCATCCGGTCACCTCGCCGCTGAACCGGTTCAAGGCCGCGGCGCGGGTCGGGGAGCTACTGGGCGGTGTCGGCCTGAGCCTTGTTCGGCCGGGGCGGTTCACCCCGCCCGCCGTCGCGGTCGACCTGACATTGCGGGCGCTGCCGATGGCCGGTTCCGAACGATGCGGTCAGGCGCTGTGCCGTTGGATCAACGCCATCTACGGCTGCACCCATCGCCACGCGCGACTGAACCAGGCGACCCATGAGGCGCTCAACGACATGTTCGGTGTCGGTAACCTCACCGCGTTACGGCACCTGGCGTTGATGATGCGGGGGAGCAGGGCTGTCGATGACCGTGGCCAGGACGTCTACACCACGAGCGCGGAGTTCCTGCGGCTGCCCATCCGCTTCCTGCAGGGAACGGACAACTACATCTTTCTGCCGGATGGAAGCGCGCGGACCATGCACTGGCTTCGCGAGGCCAACGGCCCCGGCCTGTACAGCCGTAGCCTGCTACCCGGTTACGCCCACCTTGACGCGATCATCGGTCAGGATGCCGACCGCGACGTCTACCCCCTCATTCTGAGCCACCTCGAGCCCACCGCCGCGCTCTGATCACCCGGTGATGCCCGGCCAGTGATGCCCGGCCGGTGATCAGTCGAGGGTCATCCGTGCGGCGATCGTCCGGACCGTTTCGAGTCCAAGATCGTCAGCTGTCGTGAGTGCGGCCGCACGCAGGTCGCGGGCGCGTTCCCGGTCGCCGGGGGCGTTGCGGGAGACCAGAATGCCCGCGTACTCCACCTGCGTCAGTGCGACGAACGGTCGGGCTGACATGGTGTGATGGCGTTCAAGCGCTGTCTCAAGGTGTGCGCAGGCGGCGTCCCACCGTCCGAGCGTGCCCGCGAGCACACCGAGATGGTGGGCCACCGCACCGAGGAAGCCCGCCAGACCGATGGTGGCGTTGTGACCGACGAAGGGCAGCGCGAGGTCGTAGAGGGCCTGTGCCCAGGCTTGGTCGCCGACCGAGACGGCCGCGCGGGTGAGCGCGACGATCGTCCCCCACCACAGGTAGTTCTCGTCGAGCGCGGCCGGGGCGGTCGGTGAGATGGCGCCGAGGATGTTTCTGACCTCCTCGTCGGCGCCCCGCTCGGCCTCGACCCACGCCTTGAGCGCCGGCCAGATTCGCATCTCCGGCCGCCGGGCGGCGATGTCGTCGATGTGCCCCGCGGTATCGCCCAGGCCACCGCGCAGCCACATCGTCGGAATCGCCTGGCCGATGGCGATCAGTTCGGTCTGGGGATGGCCGATCTGGTGAAGCCGGGCGCGCAGCTCGTCGGAGTCGGCCTGTGCATGCGCGTAACGGCCTTCAAGCGCGGCGACGACAACGTCCCACATGGTCGCCATCCGCAGAAACTCGGGATGACGCAGTTCCCGGGCGAGGCCCGCGAGAGTGGCGGCGGTGTCTGTGGCCAGCTCGAAGTCGCCCCGCCGGAAGCGCGCGGTGAGTCTGACCCGCAATCCCTCGAGCAGTAGTTCATGATCACAAAGCTCCTCGCCGAGCCGCAGGATCTCGGCGGCCGCGGCGAGCTGGTCGTCAACGTCGCGCGGGCCGTCCAGGGCCCAGCAACGGTGGTACAGGACGGCGGCGACGGTCGCCCGGTCATCCAACCGACGGGCGATCGTCTCCGCCTCGTCGCAGATGGCCACCCGCTCGGAATAGGGCCGCTCGTAGTGGGCCCAGTGAGCCAGCCGTCCGAGCACCCTGGCGCGCGGGGCGCTGTCAGCGGCACCGAGTCGCTCCAGCGCTTCGGTGAGAAGCGCCCGTGCCTGCGCGTTCGGGCTAACCGCCGCCGGCAGGACCCCGCCGTAGCCGAGCGCTGCGCGGACGAAAAGCGCAGCCGCATCCGGACCGGCATCCGGACCGGCATCCGGACCGGCC
>NZ_CAUVXO010000045.1:0-11688 GCF_963555865.1 Protofrankia sp. Cr1 | reverse complement strand
GTAGTGGAATACGGCGTTGTCGAACGCTGCTTCCTGCAGCGCGCGGTCGCCGGCGAGGCGCGCGTAATAGGTGGTCCGGTCGGTAACAGCCGGGTCCGTGCATTCCCAGTAGTGGTGGGCGAGCTCGGCCGGTGCCGTTCCCGGGCGCTCCGCCAGGATGTCGGCGATCCGCCGGTGCAGCCGTGCGGTACGGGTACGGCCCAGACCGTCGCGCAGCACCCGGCGCACCACCGAATGGGCGAAGACGTAGCGCGCGGGGGCGTCGGAAGCCTCATGTACCAGGCCGGCCTGCCCGGCCTCGTCGAGCAGGTCGAGCAGCTCGAGGTCATCGATCGGTGCCGCGGCGGCCAGGACGTCGATGTCGAATTCGTGGCCGATCACCGACGCGACGGCGAGCGTCGGCTGGCACTGCGGGGACAGCCGGCTCAGGCGCCACCGCACCACATCGCGCACGGTTTCAGGGATCTCTACAGCCCCGGAGCCCGTCCGACGCCCGGGTTCTCCGGTCAGTGACTGGCCAAAGGCGGTGCGATCATGTTTGTCGCGCACCGCCGGCGGCCCGGGTTCTCCGGTCAGTGACTGGCCAAAGGCGGTGCGATCATGTTTGTCGCGCACCGCCGGCGGCCCGGGTTCTCCGGAAGGTGACGCCAACGCTTCGAGGTCGACCAGGTGGCGCACCATCTCGGTCAGGAAGAACGGGTTGCCCGCCGTATCGGCCTGTAACTCGAGGGCCAACTCGCGGCCTGGTTCGGTGAGGTCCCGACCGCAGACCCGCCCGACCAACGCCACGGTCTCCTCGGGGTCGAGCCCGCCCAACCGCACCCGCCGGCACTCGGTGTCGCGAGTCAGTGCCGGCAGGAAGGACGCCAGCTCTCCGTGGCCCGTGTCGCGGTAGGTGGCCATCACCAGCAGCGGTGTCGCCCGCGGCAGCCGCATCAGGTGCGCCAGCAGGAGTAGCGACGAGCGGTCCGCCCACTGCAGGTCATCGAGGATGGCGACCACGGGACGTCGGGAGGCGATCGCGCGCAGCCAACCGTCGAGGGCCTCGAACAGGCGAAAGCGCTCGGCCTCGGCGTTGCCTGCCAGGGGGGCACCGACAACCCCGACGCGCTCGGTAACCTCGGGGAACAGCCGGGAGATCTCGTCGGCGTGCTCGCCGAGCTCGGCGCGCAGCACGGACTTCGGGCGGGTGCGGGCGTACTCACCCAACGCCACCCGGTATCCCTGGTAGGGCGCGAGAATCTCTTCGTCCCAGCGGCCGTAGAGCACGAGCCCACCGTCGTCGCGTGCCGTCCGCGCCACCTGCGCAGCCAGAGTGGTTTTGCCGATGCCGGGCTCCCCGCTGATCAGCGCGAGTACCCGGACCCCCGATCGAGCCCGGTCCCAGGCCTCCCGGAGCACGCGAAGCTGGTGCGTCCGGCCGACGAAGGGCGCGTCCGCCGCGTTGTCCAGCCAGCCCAGGTGCCGGGCGTCCGGCTGGTCGACGTCGTCGGCGTCAGCCGGTTCGCTGTCCGGAGCGGCCAGCAGCGAGGAGTCGGGGGTCCGCAACGGGGCGAACGTATCGGGGAGGCCGGGTATCACCAGCTGCCAGATCCGCTCGGCCCGATCGAAGTCCTTCAGCCAGTGTTCGCCGAGATACCGGACGTCGAAACCGGTGGACAGACCGTCCTCCACGAGCGAGTGCGTGGTCTCCGACAACAGCACCTGACCGCCGTGTCCCGCGGAACACAGCCGGGCGGCGCGATGCACTCCGAGCCCGACGAAACGGTCGGTCCACGGGGTTGGTTCGGTGGTGTGGATGCCCATCCGCACGCGGATCCGGGCGTCGGCCGGCCAGGCGTGGGCCGCCAGGGCGTGTTGAGCGGCCACAGCCGCGGCCACCGCGTCCTTGGATGTGCGGAATTCGATGAAGAACGAGTCACCCTGGGTGTCGATCTCCCGGCCGCCGGCGATGTCGAATGCGTGACGCTGCAGACGCTGGCAGTCGGCCAGGATCTCACCGTAAAGATCACCAAACTGGCGGACGAGCCGGGTCGAACCCTCGATGTCGGTGAACAGCAAGGTCACCGTGCCCGTGGATGTCGGGTTCGGTCGGGCCCCGGGCTCACGCGGAGCTGGAGGTTCCGCGGGTTGAGTGGCTGCGTCACGGCTGGCGACCAGGCGCATCCGCGGGCCGGGCTCCGTGCCGGCCTCGTCCATCGCAAGCGGTCGGCCGGCAGGGCCGGCGGCCGTGTTGGCGGCGGCCACCTCGCACCCCCTTCGATTGCCCGGGGCCTTCATTGGCACGAAGGCCGGTGGTTGTTCGCTTTTGGTCCGCGTCGCCTTTTCAGGGCCGGCGACCCTGAAAAGATCACGATTTCGGCACCTTCGGCTCGTTGACACTTCGGGTGCAGCTCGGTGGCTCAAGCCCGTCCCGGGATATCAAAACATCGGCGGGGAACGTGCGGGTAACCAGGGGTCCTCATCGGGGCCGCGCGGATCTGTCGGGTCGCTCCGCCGCGCGATGGGACTCAGACCCCGGTGTGAAAAGAGCCATGATCGTACGGCCTCGGTCAACCGGCGGGATCGCTGCGAGGAATTACCGGACGTCGCTGTTGGTGTACAAATGAGCTCCTGCAGCCCGGGTTGTTTCCGATCCGGTAATCGAGCTGGTGCGTTTTGTGGTCACCTTCGGTCCTTCTTGCGTGCTTCGGATGCGGGACGTCGCTACGCGCTGTCTGGGGCCGCTGGGGCGGCTGGGGCCGCGTGGCGGTGGCGCTCGAGTCCCGGCCGGCACCGGTCCTCGCCCATTCCCGTCGCTCGTCGTCGCTCGTCGTCGCCGGTCATTGCCGGTCGGTTGCGGAATTCGAATTCGTTGTCCGTGTTTTGGCGTTTGGGGCTGACGTCGACGTTACGGGCGGTGTCGTATTGTCGTGAAAATAGGATCTCGTCCGGTGGTGCGAAGCGGGGAGCCACACCGGGTCGACACGGAGAATCGTTTCAGATCGGTGCCGCGGGTCGTCTTGTGTAAGGCGACGTGTACGGTCTGTTCTGACGGGATGCGCTGCTTTCGGTCGTACATATTCGATTACCGCGCGTATCGCGTTGCGGCCGGCCGTGTCCGGAGCCGCCCATCCCGTGGTTCCGGCCACGATCAAAAATGGGTCCAGGTCGCCTGGATGTGGTGCGATCATGGTATTTTTCGCATCTTCGTGCTCGAGGTGGGAGCCATCTTTCGAGTGTGTGTCGCGCCACAGGGTGGCGGTCGGCGGGTCATCATACCCGGATCGGGGGATCGAGCTGCAGTGGTCAGCTGGGTGAGCGATGATGTGACCCGATGGACGCGAAGGTTCGGCGTGACGCGCCGGGCGCGTCCTTGACCGCCGCGTTGCGCGTCCCTACTGTCCGGTCCACGGTTGGAAGTTGACATAACATTAACCGTCTAGCTGACGGTGAAGGTTGAAGCTCATCAGCCGTTCCCTGCTCCAACCACTCGGCGCCGCCTTCCCCGCCGCACCGGGCGGCTGGGGCATGTCCCCCGTCCGCCCACCGATGCCGCTGGAGGACCGACACCGCATGGCAGCTCCTCAGAACTACCTGGCGGTGATCAAGGTCGTCGGGATTGGCGGTGGCGGCGTCAACGCCGTCAACCGCATGATCGAAGTCGGGCTCAAGGGCGTCGAGTTCATCGCGATCAATACCGACGCCCAAGCCCTGCTGATGAGCGACGCCGACGTCAAGCTTGACGTCGGCCGGGAGCTCACCCGAGGACTCGGCGCAGGTGCCGACCCAGAGGTCGGTCGCCAGGCTGCCGAAGATCACCGCGAGGAGATCGAAGAGGTCCTCAAGGGCGCCGACATGGTGTTCGTGACCGCTGGGGAAGGCGGTGGCACCGGCACCGGCGGCGCGCCTGTGGTGGCCAATGTCGCCCGGTCGCTCGGCGCGTTGACCATCGGTGTCGTCACCCGCCCGTTCACGTTCGAGGGGCGCCGCCGGGCTACCCAGGCGGACGCGGGAATCGACGCCCTGCGCAACGAAGTCGACACGCTCATCGTCATTCCGAACGACCGGTTGCTGGCGATGACGGATCGTGACATCAGCGTGCTGGACGCGTTCCGCAGCGCCGACCAGGTCCTGCTCTCCGGTGTCCAGGGCATCACCGACCTCATCACCACACCCGGTCTGATCAACCTGGACTTCGCCGATGTCAAGACCGTCATGTCGCATGCGGGCAGCGCGTTGATGGGTATCGGACGCGCCCGTGGGGACGATCGCGCCATCGTCGCGGCCGAACAGGCCATCGCCTCGCCTCTCCTGGAGGCCAGCATGGACGGTGCCCAGGGCGTGCTGCTGAACATCTCGGGTGGCTCCGATCTCGGCCTGTTCGAGATCAACGCCGCGGCCGAGCTGGTCGCGGACGCCGCCCACCCCGAAGCGAATATCATCTTCGGTGCGGTGATCGACGATGCCCTCGGCGACGAGGTCCGGGTCACGGTCATCGCCGCGGGCTTCGACACCGTCCAGGACCGCCGGACCCGCGGTCTGGCGAGCACCCGCCGGCCCGGCAACGGTCAGTCGGGTGCACCCGGGGCCGCCGGTGCGGGTACCGCCGGAGCGTCCGGAGCCCCTGCCGTGACGTCGGGCACGAGCTCCCCCTCGTCCCCGACGACGCCGTCCACCTCGCCGACGACGGTCGGGTCGCCGCCGATTTTCGCCCCGTCGACGCCGCAACCCCGACCGGTTGCCGCGGCACCGCAACCGGCGCACACACCGCCGCCCGCGTCCGCGCCGAACCCGCAGCCGACCTATTCCTCGCCGGCCGCCTACAACCCCCAGCCGACGTTCGCCCCGTCCCAACCGGGTCAGCCGCGGACGTCGGCTCCCGGGCATGTGGCGGACGTGTCCGACGACCGGGACTACGGCAACGACGGCTCGTCGTCTCGACGCGACGGCGCCGAGTCCGGTGCCGATCAGGGCTACCCGCCGTATCGGGAGCCGCGGGAGGGCCATCGGCCGAGCTATCCGGCGCCGCGGCGGCCGGTCCGGCCGGTTGCCGAGGATGACGACGAGCTCGACGTCCCCGACTTCCTCAAGTAAGAGCGCTCGGCAAGTAGGAGTGCCCGGCAGCAGGGGTGTGGATCAAGGAGCGGGGCTGGGGTGCGTAGATCGCGAGGCTGCGGAGGAGGCACCGGAGGTGTTGGGTGTCGACCGACGGAGCCGGGGTACCCGTGCATCGCGCAGCGATGGACGGGTGGCGATGGACGGGGAGCGATGCGGAGAGCTGCGTGCCCCGTCCCCGCGACGCCGCGTCCCCGTTGCCGGTCGCTCTGAGAGGGCTCGGGACGGCGCTGTGAGCGGTTCTGGCGGCCCTGACCCGGTGTCGGCGTCAATGGGTGGCATCCCCGCCGGCGCGCGGGCGGAGCTGGCCGTGAGCGCCGCTGGCGGGCGGCACGAGGATCTGCGGCTCAACCTCGCCGACGTCCGCGACCGGATTGCCGCCGCGGCGGCTGCGGCGGGGCGTGCCGCCGGTGAGCTCACCCTTGTCGCGGTGAGCAAGACCTGGCCGGCGGCGGATGTCGTGGTGTTGTGCGGGCTGGGGGTCACCGACTTCGCAGAAAACCGTGACCAGGAGGCCCGCCCGAAGGTGGCGGATGTGACGAAGCACCTATTTGACAGCGAGGTTTCGGCTGTGTCCCCGCCGGTGTCCCCGCCGGTGTCTCCGCCCCGTTGGCATTTCGTCGGCCAACTTCAGCGCAACAAGGCACGGTCGGTGACCAGATGGGCGCATTGGGTTCAATCGGTCGACCGGGCGTCGTTGGTTACCGCGCTGTCCACCGCGGCGGTCGTGCACGGTCGGGAGATCGTCGTCTGCCTGCAGGTGTCGCTGGACGGCCATGGCGTCGACGCCGGTCGAGGCGGTGCGCGCCCGGCCGAGATACCCGCCCTCGGCGACCTCGTGGCGGCCATGCCGGGCCTCGTCCTCGCCGGGGTGATGGGGGTTGCGCCACGTGATGTGCCAGCTCGCCCGGCCTTCGCCGGGTTACGTGAGGTTTCGGACGTGCTTCGGCGGGAGCATCCCGAGGCGTCGGTGATCAGCGCTGGCATGTCCGGGGACCTTGCGGACGCAGTGGCCGAAGGCGCGACACACCTTCGCATCGGGACGGCTTTGTTCGGTCAACGGCGTGGTGTCCCTTAGAGTCGCGCCCATGGGTGTCGCGCGCAGGGCGATGGTCTACCTCGGCCTGGCCGAGGAGGACGAAGACTACCTCGAAGACGAGTACGACGATGGCGGTCACGACGCCGGCCACGCCGATCGGCGTGACGACCGGCGTGACGACCGACGTGACGCCCGTGAGCCCATGCCCGCGGAGCGGTCGGTTCGTCGTATTGATGCACGTGAGGAGCCGCCTGCGATGCCGCGTCGTCCCCCGGTCGAACAACTCCGGCCGACAGGTCCGGTCCCGATGCGCCGACCACCCGCGGCCGAGGAGCCGTCGCCTTATCGCATCACCACCCTGCAACCGCGCAGCTACAACGAGGCACGGCAGATCGGGGAGGAGTTCCGCGACGGGACTCCGGTTATCATGAATTTGACCGAGATGGATGACGTCGATGCCAAACGGTTGGTCGACTTCGCAGCGGGCCTGGTCTTCGGCCTGCGGGGGTCGATCGAGAAGGTCACCAACAAGGTGTTCCTGCTCTCGCCGCACAACGTCGAGGTCACCGAGACCGACAAGCGGCGCATCCGCGAGGGTGGCTTCTACAATCAGTCTTGATCATATGTCAACTGTCACCGGACCACGGTCCCCGCAGGCACAGGAGAGTCCGCCATCGGCGCACTTGGTGACGTGATCTCTGCGCTGCTGCTTGTCTATCTGCTGCTGATGATTGCGCGTGCAGTGATAGATCTTGTGCTCTCGATGAGCCACACCTTCAGACCCGCCGGAGTCCTGGTACTAGTCTTTGAGTCTGTGTACACAGTCACCGACCCTCCGTTGAGATTCGTCCGGCGGTTCATTCCTCTCCTGCGGGTGGGTAGCGTCGCGTTCGACCTCGGATTTTTATTGATCTTAATTGTGATCATGGTCTTGCGGAGACTCGCGGATGGCCTGTGACGAAGTCGCGGACACGGCGAACGCGCGCGGCAGACCGCCGCTGGACCGCCCTCTCCGGGGGAGCGGCAATGCCGCATCATGAGGAGGCGACGTGGCTCTGACACCGCAGGACGTGCAGAACAAGGTCTTCAGCCCGACCCGGTTCCGCACCGGTTACAACGAGGACGAGGTCGACTCCTTCCTCGACGATGTCGAGAGCGAGCTCACCAGACTTCTGGACGAGAACACCGACCTGCGTCGACAACTCGACGAGGCACGTCGCGCGGGCGGCGGCGGCGGCCCAGGTGTACCCGCCCAGATGCTTGAGGAGAACCAACAGCTGCGCCGGCAGCTGGAAGAGGCGCGGCGCCAGGTTGGCCAGGCACAGGCGCAGGCCGCACAGGCGGTTGCGGCCGCACAGGCCGCCCGCGAACGCCCCTCCGCAGCGCCGGCTGCGGCGACGGCGGTGATGCCGGCGGTGCCGGCGCCATCCCAGGCTGCGACGACCCGTACCGGCAACTCCCAGCTCGATGCCGAGATCGAACAGCGGGTGGCCCGCACGCTCGTCCTGGCACAGCGTACGGCGGACGAAGCGTTGCGGGAGGCCCGCAACGAATCCGACCGGGCGCGGCGTGAAGCCCGTGCGGACGCCGACCGCATCATCGGAGAGGCCCGGGCGCACGTCACCGAGCAGCTCGGTGGCCTAGAGGACGACAAGCGCCGGTTGGAGGGCCAGGTCGAGCAGCTGCGCGCATTCGAGCGGGAGTACCGCACGCGGCTGCGCGCCTATCTGGAGATGCAGCTACGCGACCTGGACGGCATGCCGACCCAGCCGGCCGTCGGCCCGGGCGGCACCCCGCGGCCTCCGCTCAACCCCGGCGCCGGCGCACCGCCCCCGCCGCCGGCCGGGATCGCAGCCGGCTCCCATCCGGCACCTGGTCCGGGTGCCACGTCGGCGTTCCCACCTGGGCCGCCACTGGGCGCGGGAGCGATGGCACGGGGAAGTGACAACGGCGGCGTCCGCGGGCCCGACATGGAACCCGCCCGTCGGGACCCGAGCGGGCTCCAGGACTTCTAGCGACACCGCAGGACACTTCTAGAAACGCCTGACCGGCGGGAGCCTGGAGCGCCCGCCGTCGACGATCAGTCGGCCTGCTCAGCCGGGCTCAGCCAGGCTCAGCCAGAATGTCAGTCCGAGATCCGGCGCGGTGTGCCCGTCCCCACCGGCCGGAGTCGGCTCTGCGGTGTCGGTACCCGGGGTGGCCGGAGCCCCGGCGTGCTGCGTGAAGGTCACGGCGAGGATCTCGGCTGCCACGATGGAGCCGTGTTCCCGCAGCGCCTGCTCTGTTTCCGGCCTGTCCGCCGACCACCGGACCTCGACGCGGTCGGTGATGTCCAGGCCGGAGGTCTTGCGGGCATCCTGGAGGACTCGCACCACGTCCCGGGCGATGCCGGCGCGTTGCAGCGCGGGAGTGATCTCCAGATCGAGGGCGACGGAGAGGCCTGACTCCGAGGTCACCGCCCATCCCTCCCGCGGCGTCTCGGTGATGATCAGATCATCGCCGGCGAGGTCGAGCCGCTCACCGTCCACCTCGACCGTGAGACGGCCGTCCACGGGTGGGCCGGCGGTGGCGATCGCAGCCGCGACCAGCGGGGTCCGCTTGCCGAACCGGCGACCCAGCGCCCGGAAGTTCGGCTTCACGGTCACGTCGACCACGTCGGCGGTGGCGCCCTCGACGGTGGTGACGTTGAGCTCCTCGGCAATCTGAGCGCGCAGGTCCGCGGGGAGCCCGGCGAACTCGGGCGTCGCCACGACCGCGCGGGCCAGCGGCTGGCGCGTCCGCACGCCGCTGCTCGCTCTGGCCGCCCGTCCGAGCTCGACCAGCCGGCGGACGAGGTCCATCTGGGCCGCCAGCCGCGCGTCCACGAGATCACCCGACGCCGCCGGCCAGCCGGCCAGGTGGACCGAGTCCGGGGCCTGCGGTTGGACGCCGACCACCAGCTTCGACCACAACGCGTCGGTCAGGAACGGGGTGAACGGGGCCATCAGCCGGGTCACGCCGTCCAGGCAGGCGTAGAGGGTCTCCATGGCGTCCGGATCGGCGTCCCAGAAGCGTCGCCGGGAGCGCCGCACGTACCAGTTGGACAGGTCGTCGATGAACCGGGCTAGGCGTCGGCCGGCCCGCAGCGAGTCGAAGGCGTCCAGGGCTTCGGTGACCTCCGTGATGGTCGCATGTAGTTCCGAGTACGCCCAGCGGTCGAGCACGGGCCGCGTGCGCGGGTCGGACGCCGCAGCGCGCCCCGGTGCCCAGCCGCCGGCATTGGCGTAGAGGACGAAGAACGACGCGGTGTTCCAGTAGGTCAGCAGCACCTTGCGGACGATGTCCTCAAGGGCCTCGTGGCCGACCCGGCGGTCCGACCAGGGTGACCCGGCCGCGAGCATCAGCCAGCGCACCGCGTCCGCGCCGTGCCGGTCGAACAGTTCGAACGGGTCCAGCACGTTACCGATGTGCTTGCTCATCTTGCGGCCCTCGGCGTCCAGGAGCAGGCCCAGACACAGCACGGTCTCGTAGGCGGAGCGGTCGAACACCAGCGTTCCGACGGCCATCAGCGTGTAGAACCAGCCGCGGGTCTGGTCGATGGCCTCGCAGATGTACTGCGCCGGGTACTGGCCCTCGAACTGCTCGCCGTTGCGGTGTGGCGCTCCCCATTGGGCGAACGGCATCGCTCCGCTGTCGTACCAGACGTCGATCACCTCGGGGACGCGCCTGGCCACGGCCGAACAGGTCGGGCAGGCGATCGTCACGTCGTCGACGAACGGCCGGTGCGGATCCAGCGCGGACAGGTCACGCCCGGCCAGGGACGACAGTTCCAGCAGCGATCCGACGCAGGTCAGGTGGGTCGGATCGGCTGTACAGCGCCAGATCGGCAGTGGCGTGCCCCAGTAGCGGTTGCGCGACAGTGCCCAGTCGACATTGCCGCGCAGCCACTCGCCGAACCGTCCGTTCTTGATTCTTTCGGGGTGCCAGTCGGTGCGCTCGTTTTCGGCCAGCAGCCGGTCGGCGATCGCGGTCGTCCGGATGTACCAGGACGGCAGCGGGTAGTAGATCAACGGTGTGTGGCAGCGCCAGCAGTGTGGATAGCTGTGGGTGTAGTCCTGCGCCCGCCACAGCACTCCACGCGCGCGCAGGTCGTCGACGAGGGTCGCGTCCGCGTCCTTGAAGAACACCCCACCTACCAGCGGCGTGCCGGCGACGAACCGGCCGTCCCGACCCACCGGGTTGACCACGGGCAGGCCGTACGCGCGAGCGACCGCGAGGTCCTCCGCGCCGAAGGCCGGGGCCTGGTGGACCAGGCCGGTACCGTCGGTGGTGGTGACGTAGTCGGCGAGTACCACCGAGTGCGCGGGCGTGGCGCCCGCGGCCGTGGCGCCGAAATCCGCCGGCGGCAGCAGCTCGAACGGCCGGGCGTAGGTCACGCCGGCGAGATCGGCTCCCTGCACGGTCTGGACGACCTCGGCGTCCGGCCCCACCGCGGCACCGAGCAGCGGCTCGGCCACCAGCACCAGCTCGCCGGCACGCCCGCCGGCCGCGGTCCGGGCGACCACATAGGTGACGTCGGGATGCACGGCGACCGCGGTGTTGGACACCAACGTCCACGGGGTCGTCGTCCAGACGAGCAGGCTGACACCCGCCTCGCCGAGCGGGCCGGCGGTCACCGGGAAGCGGACGTAGACCGAGGGGTCGACCACGTCGGCGTAGCCCTGGGAGACCTCGTGGTCGGACAGGGGCGTCTCGTCCCGCGGGCAGTACGGGGTGACGCGATGGTCCTCGACGAGCAGCCCCTTGTCGAAGATCTTCTGCAGGGACCACCAGACGCTCTCGATGTAGGGGGTGTCCATCGTGCGGTAGGCGTTGTCCAGATCACACCAGTAGCCCATGCGCTCGGTCATCCGGGAGAAGTCCGCGACATGGCGCAGCACCGACTCGCGGCAGCGGGCGTTGAACGCGGCGATACCGAAGGCCTCGATGTCACTCTTGCTGGTGAAACCCAGTTCCTTCTCCACGGCGAGCTCCACGGGCAGGCCGTGGCAGTCCCAGCCGGCGCGGCGCGGGACGTGGAAGCCCCGCATCGTGCGGTACCGGGGGAACAGGTCCTTGAAGACCCGGGCTTCGACATGGTGGGTGCCCGGTTTGCCGTTGGCGGTCGGCGGACCTTCGTAGAAGATCCATTGTGGCCCGTCCGCGGTCGCGTCCAGCGAACGCTGGAAGACCTTCAGGTCCGTCCAGCGACCGAGGACCTCGCGTTCGAGGGCGGGCAGGTCGACCTGGGTCGGCAGCGGTGGGAAGGCGGGCTGCGCGTCCCCGGGTGTCTTGTGATCAGGCGTCTCGCGGTCGGGCGTCTCGCGGTCGGGCATGGTGTGTCTCCGTCGGGATCAGGCTCCAACGGAGGGACGACACCCCGCGGTACCCGGCGTGTCGCCGGGGCGCGGTGGTACCGCGGTACCACCCTCCTTGCCGTTCGGGACGCCGGTGTGCGGCGGCCTGGACGACCACTCGTCGCGCGCGGTACCGGATCTACTGGGGGCGGGGGCGCCCTGTTCTTCCGGCAGCTC
>NZ_CAUVXO010000044.1:12302-22489 GCF_963555865.1 Protofrankia sp. Cr1 | reverse complement strand
CCATTGGCAACCGTCTACCGGGGTTCCCGCCGGACCGGGCCTCACCAGTGGACGATCCGCAGCCGCCCGCCGAGCGCCCGCTGTGCACGCCATGCGACCTTTCCGGCTGGATTGACCAGTATCGCCTGGTTGGCAGCCGCCAACATGGGCAGATCGGCCAGCGAGTCGCTGTACGCGTGCTCCCAGGGCGGCTCAATCCCGTAGGCGGCAAGCTGCCGCGGCTTGCGCGACCCGTAGTTGTGCAGGCTGCCCCGGCCGACGCCGAACCGGCCCCAGGACAGTCGGGACGAAATCAGTTCCACCTCGCCCAACCCGAGTCCGTCGAGAACCGCACGGGCGAGATCGTGTTCACATGCCGTGACGACCACGACCCGATCACCCGCGCCGGCATGGCGGCGCAGGGTGGCCACGGCCTCGGGTATCGCCACGCCGCCGTCGACCGCGAGATCCCGGCCGAACGCCTGTGCCCGCGCCCGGAACCGCGGGGCGTCGAAGCCCAGCAGCGCAAGCCTCATGATCATCCGCGCTGCGGCCGGGCGGAGCGGGCGCACCGCCAGCAGGGGCGTCACCGGCACGACCAGAGCCGTGCGCCACGGGGACTGCGACAGGTGGCGACGCAACAGTCGGGTGAACGTGTCACCGCGGACCAGGACGCCATCAAGATCGAACAGTGCGACCCCGGTAACCGCTGCTTCGGACGGTTCGCTCACTCGTGCATCCTTGTCCTGGTCGACCGTGTCCCGGTCGACGGCCGCTCACGGAATCTGGAACGGACGGTGAGCACTATCATGACTGAGGGTGTGGTGGTCAACGAGACCGATCCGGCCACATGCGCATACCCGGGGTGCGCCCAGCCACCGAGTGCTCCGGTCGGGCCTGGACGGCCGCCCGCGTACTGCGATGACTTCGCACACAACCGACTCTCCGCCTACCGTCGGCGGCGGGACATTGCCGGTATACCCTCCGCCACCGCGCCGGTGAGTCCGACAGCGGTCTCCGCCGGGCTCACCGGCGGCGCACGTCCACGAGCCGACGCGCTGGCGGGGCAGATCACGGCGTTGGCCACCGGGCTCACCCGCGCGCTGGACGGTTTCGTCCGCGAAATGGCGACTCTTGGCGATATTGCGGCTACGGAAGCCCGTGTCGAGACGGTGGAGGCGGAAGCCGCCGAGCGGATCGCCGAAGCCGTCGCCCGGGCGGTCCGGGCCGAGCAGGCCGCCCGCGGTGCGCAGGCAACCCGGATCGAGGCCGAAGCGGTCGCCGCCGAGGCGGTAGCAGCCGTGGACCAACTCGACGAGCAACGGATCGGTCTGGAGGCCGAACGCGACGTGCATGCCGCGGCCCGTGACCAGGCGCGAGCAGCCCTTGATGCCGTCCAGACCGAAGCCGCAGCGGCCCTCGGTGCGGTGCGGCGCGACGCCGACACCCGGGTCGCGCAGGTCCGACAGCAAGCGAACGCGGAAATCAGCCAGGCCCGTCAGGTGGCGGACGCAGCCGTCGCAACGGCGCGCAGCGAAGCCGCGGCCGCACTCGCGCACACCCGGGAGGAAGCCGTCCAGGCCGTGGCTGGCGCCACCGCGGCCAGAGACGCCGCCCTGGCCCGGGCGGACGCGGGTGAACGGACCACAGCCGAGGCGCGAGCCGAGGCTGACCGGCTGCGCCTGGACCTGGTTCGCCAGCAGGAGAGCACCGACGCCGCGATCGCCCGCATCCAGGCCGACGCCGACCGGCGGCTCGACCACGCCAACCGGGTGGCGGACGAACGCCAGGGGGTGCTCGTCGAAGGCAGAGCGGATGCCCGTGCCCGCGCCGAACGCGCGGAACGTCAAGCTGATGATCTTGCAACGGAGCTACGCGCGGTGCGGGCCGAGCTGGCCGCCGTGCGCGACAGCCTCGGCGGGCCGGCGACTGCCGGCAAACCCGCAGATCAACCCCCGGAGCAACCCCCGGACCAGCCGACAGCCCCGCCTACCGGCCCCGGTCACCTGGCACCGGGTGCTTGACACCGGGTGCTGATCCGCGCTCCGTGGCCAGGTAACCTCGCGGGACGGTCAGGTCGGTAGATATCCGGGAAGTCCACCTTTACGCCGGGCACGACGCAGGACGACCCGCCGGGAACCATCCGGCAGCAGGCGGAGCCGCTCCAGTTCCCAGTCGCCGAACTCGGCGTGCAGGGTGAGCACCGCCAGCGCCTGGCGTCGGTCGGTGCCGGGCGGCAGATACAAACGCTGGTACTCCACGTCCATGACGCCACCGTAACGACAGGGTGGACAACGAGAGTGATGAACCCGATGGTTCACGCCGCCTGTCTACCCCGAGCGACACGACCCGTCATGGTACGTAAAGACCGAGAAACGCCAGCGACGCGTACACCACCAGCATCGCGGCGCAGACCGCAAGGACGATGCGCAGGACGTCGTCGCGTCGGGTGAGCCCGGCCGCGACAAAAAGGTATGGAAAGGTTCCATATACGTACCGTTCACTTGAATCAAGGTTACTGCCAGTGAGTACCGCGGCCGTCGTCAACGCGGCCCACAACGTGTAGGACGCCGGCAGCGTCCGCGCCATCACGACGAGCAGGACCACGGACAGCGCCAACCATGGCACGTGCAGGCCCGTACCCACCTGGCCGTGGATGATGCCCCGGACCGCCGCCCAAAGCACAGCGGCGGGATTCGACGAGCTGCCGTGCAGCGACTCCTGTCGTTGTAGCCGCAGTGGCAGCAGAGCATCACCATATGCAATCTGCGCCCACAACCCAAAGAGCGCGAAGCCGGCTGCGGGTGCGAGCACGGCCGCTGCCCGGCGCAGCCGGTCCGTGCGCGCGACTGCCCCCAACCCGCGAAGGGCCTCGAGTGCCGCCGGTGCCACCAGGAGGATGCCGACCGGTCGGCACAGCCCCGCAAGCAGCCCACAGACCGCGGCGAGTTCCCACCGCCGGGTCCGCAGGCCCGCGAACACACCAACGGCCAGCAGCCCCCACAATGCCTCGGTATAGCCCATGACCAGCACGAACGCGGGCGGTGCCAACGAGGCGAGCCACACCACCCGCGAGGTTGCCGCCGGGTCAAGACCCTCGGAGCGGGCCAGCCAGGCGAGCGCCGCCACAAAGACAAAAGAGATCATGTTGACCAGGACGAGCAATATGCCGCCGGTATGGCCGCCCAGGCCGGGAACCACGGCGACCGCCCGGACCAGCAGCGGCAGCAGGGGGAAGAAACGCAGCCCCTGCCCGCCGACCCCGGCGTATCCGTGCTCGGCGATACCTGCGTACCAGCCGGCATCCCAGCCGAGCAGGCCGGTCAGCCGGAACGGCGTGGCAACCGTTGGATGCAGTGCGTCATGTCCCGCGGCGAGCTGGCCGCTGATGTAGCGGGCCAGGGCGTACGCGGCACCGGTCACGATGCGGGTGGCACACCAGGCGAGGGTGATGTCGCGTAGCGGCAGCGTCCGTAGCGGCGGGGTCCGCCATCCCCGCGGGTCTGGTCCGCCCCGCGGGGGCTGCGCGGGACGGGCGTCCGCCGCCGACGGCGAGAAGAACCACGATCGCACCGCCGACGGCGATCCAGCCATCGATCCCAATGAGCCCAAGGGAGGTCAGGGCTGGAAGCGTAGGAGGGTGAAGTTCTCCCACACCCTGGCCGACTCGCCCTGGCGCATCACCTCGTCGGCCAGTGGACGCCTGTCCTGCAGACGGCCACGGACCTGGGTACACAGGGTCTCGTATGTCCGGTAGGCACCCGACCCGGCGAAGAACACCGTGTGGGCCGGGCCGGCCTGCACGAGTGCCCTGTCGGCGAGGACAACGCCGTTCGCCTTCGAGTTACGCGTCTCGTAGTCCGTCCAGTCAACGCGGTCCGGCGGTAGGTAGGTCGGGACGACATACACGTGCATCCAGGACGGAACGGTGCGGGACAGGCCCGGGCCGAGCTGGTCCGGGCAGACCAGCAGCACGTCGCCGGGCCGCCCGATGCGTTCGAGCACGCCCGCGGCCTGCATCGCCTGGGTACGGGTGCGGGACAGGTCGCCATAGCCACCGACAAGCCCGAGCAACGCACACACGACGATGATCCCGCGGAACAGCCGACTGTCCACGACCACGGTCGCACCGAGGCCGATGACCAACAGGAACGGCACGAACGCGGTGGCGGTGTACCGATCCGCCCAGGCGTTGCCCACCACCTTTCCCGCGGCCACCGCGACGAAGAGCGTCACCGTGGCCAGGAAGAACAGCGTGCGACCCGGTTCCATACCCTTCAGGTCGACCAGGACGTACCGGCCGTCGACCGCCCGGCCGGCGATCCCCGCGGCGGCGAGCCCGGTGATGAGGAACAGCAGCGTCCGCCCCTGGGTGGTGGGACCGCCCGCCCACTGCCCGTAGGCATGTGAAATTGCCGCGAAGGTCGCCGGTTCTCCCCATGGCGTCCCGGTGTGCGCCATCTGATAGAAGAACCCACCCAACCAGGGAGCGAACACCAGGGCCCCACCGGCGATGCCGGCCAGTGCTGCCAGCGGTGGCCGGACACCCCACGCCGCCCGCGGCCTCACCACAATCAGCGCAAGCCAGCCGGCCACCGTGAACAGCAGGTAGAAGCACCAGTAGTGGGTGAGCGCCAGCATGCCGGAGCACAGCGCCAACGCGGCGACCGAACCCGCCGAGCGCCGCTTGAGCGTGGCTTCCAGTGCCAGCCCGCCAGCTGCGGTCAGCAGCACCACCAGGCTGTACATCCGGGTCTCGGTGGCGAAGTACAGCGCGAACGGTGAGGTGAGGTAGAGCACCACCGCCACCCGCGCGGCGCGCTCGCCGACGACGCGGCGAGCCAGCAGGTACAGCGGCCCGGCTGCGGCCAGGTTCGTCAGAGCCGACAGTGTCCGCACCGCGAACGTGCCGACTCCGAACAGCTCGATCCAGCCGTGCAACAGCAGGTAGTACAGCGGCGGCGAACCATCCTGGCGAAGCCCGTCAAACAGCGTTGTGTCGGGCCCGGTCAGCGGAAGCCGCGCAATGGCGACACTCTGCGCCTCGTCCAACCACAACGCCTGGCGGGCGGAAAAACGTACCGCCACAGCTGTGACAACGAGAGCGAAAATTATTGTCTTGAAGACAACGCCGTCCCGTTGTACGCGAGGCCGGCTCCCCTCGGCCGGCCCCGGGATGTTCTCCAACGGCCGTACCGCGACGTCGGTCACGGTCAGTTCCCCCTCTGGTTCCCGCGACGCCGACTAACGCGGTTCCTTCGCGTAACCGGGAGAGACCTCTTCGTGATAGTCCTCTTCCACGTTGACGCTCCACACGTCGTGCTCAGCCCCGTCAGCGAGGTTCTGGACGGTAAGCAGCGCAGTGTACATGGAGTGGTCCTGATTGTTGTACCGATGCATACCGTTGCGGCCCACCGGGTGAACATTCGGTGTGGCCTCGGCCAGCCATCCACGCATGATTTCCACGTTCTTCTTGTAGTCCGCGTCGTAGAACGGGTATGCCTTCGGCATGCGGACCACGAAACCGCGTTCCACCTGATCGGCCGGAACCAGACCCAACTGGGCGAGTTCCTTGGTGGCCAACGCGATCAGGTCTTCATCGGGCATCGACCACGTCTCGTCGCCCTCGAAGACGAAATACTCCATGCCGAGGCAGGTGCGTCCCTCCTTTACCAGGAACGGCGACCACGACGCGAAGTTCTGGATGCGCCCGACCAACAGCTCGGGCGAGTGCACGTATATCCAGTTGTCCGGAAAACCAGCGGACTCGGGCACCACCAGCGCGACGGTGAGGAAGTCGCGGTAGCGTAGCGCGTTTGCCGCCGCCAGCACGTGGTCGGGGGCGGGCGGATCCATCACCCGGATCAGCGAGGAGAACGACATCGACGACACGATCTCGTCCGCACTGTAGCGGTGCTCGGACCCGATGTCGGTCCGGGACGCCTCGGGCGCGCCCGCTCCGGGGCCGTATCCGCCGGTGACCACGGTGGTCACGCCGCTGGCCCGCCCGTCCGCATGGTGGATCTTGCGGACCTTCTCCTCAAGTATGATCGTGCCGCCGCGCTCGGTGATCTTGTCCGCCGCGGTCTCCCACATCATTCCGGGCCCGTGCTTCGGGTACTGGAATTCCTCGATGAGAGAGGCGATGTCCTTCTGGTTCCGCTTCGGCATGACCGCGTTCACGATGGCATTGGACAGCGAGAGGTTCTTGATACGCTGCGCCGCCCAGTCAGCCTCGATCGTGTTGGCCGGCACCCCCCACACCTTCTCGGTGTAGGTCTTGAAGAAGATCCCGTAGAGGCGCCAGCCGAAACGGGACGCGACCCAGCCCTCGAATTTGGTCTGGTCCTTCGGCGGCCGGACCCTCGCCCAGAAGTAGGAGAAGATGCATCGCGCCGCCTCAAGCACGCCGAGGCCGCGCAGAGCATTGCCGGCGCGCAGCGGGTAGTCGAACAGTTTCCCGTTGTACATGATGCGGCTCGACCGCGGGCGCATCAGAAAATCCTCATCAGGCAGAATCTCGTGCCAAAGAGTCTCGACCTCGGGCACCTTGGTGAAGAACCGGTGCCCGCCGATGTCGAAGCGCCAGCCTTCACGCTCCGCGGTGCGGCTGATACCTCCCACCACCGAGTCACCTTCGAGAACCGTCACGGGTACGTCCCGCTTCACCAGCTCCCAGCCAGCTGTCAGACCTGCCGGTCCGGCTCCGATAACGACGACCTCGGGCTTTTCGGCCACTGTGCCTGACCTCTCCTCAACTCCGCACGCGATGGTCATCCGCGCGACACACTTAGAACACCGCTGGACAATAGTCCGGCTCGGCTTCTCAGTCTGGCATGAGCCGCCCGGGCACCTGTCCGCACCCCCTCACGATTGCCACCGCGCGATCTCGGCCAACCGGCTCGGAGTCGACGCGGCGACCCGGTAACGACTCTGGCATGGTGCACGTCATGGCGGCGTTCCTACCCGGCCGGGCGAACAATCCGACCACGACCTGCGGGTGGTTACGCCGGGACCGCCCGGCCGGGGGGACGCCAGGCCCGCTGCTGCTCGGCTGGTGTGCCGTCGCGGCGGGCATCGCCGCGGGCGACGGGCGCGGCCCATGGCCGCTGCCGTTGGTGCTGGTTGGCTGGGGTGCGGTGCTCGTCGGTGTCGCCAACGCGGGCGCGCACGCGGGCGTCCCGAACCCTGGCCCGAACCCTGGCGTGGAGCCCGACACGGACGCGCGCCCTAGCCGCGGGACGTCGTGGGTGATGCTGGCCGTGGTCCTCGCGGTGGGGGTGGCGATGCGTCCCCGGTACTACGCCGGCGGCGGATGGGCGTCCGTCTCCGATGCGCTCGGCGTGGCCGGCGGTCTGCTCACCGCCGGGTCGATCCTGGGGTGGCTGCGCCGGGCGCCGGACGACCGCGCCACGGCGCGGTGGCTGGCATCACCGGCATGCTTCTGGCCGGTTGTCGGCCTCATGACGGCCGCCGGCGTCACTATGATCATCGCAGCGCCGCAGCCGCGCATCGACGTCTTCCACCTCCTGCAGGTCTCCGCCCGCGGCCTGGTCGACGGCTCGGACATGTACCGCCAGCAGTGGGCGCCCAGCCGCGCCGGGTATCCGGCGCACCAGTTGTTCGACGTCTACCCGTACCTGCCGGGCACCACGCTCCTCCTCGCGCCCTTCCGCCTGCTACTCGCCGACGTCCGCTACGGCCTGCTGCTCGCCTCGGTGGTCACGGCCGTCGCCATCCGCGCGATCATGTCCCGGGACGACGCGCAGGCAGGGACGAGGCTCCCGCCGGCGCTACCACTGCTCGTACTGGCCTTCCCCGGCTCCATGTACGCCCTCCAGCAGTCCTGGACCGAGCCGCTGCTCACCGCGTGCATCAGCCTGCTGGTGTGGGCGGTGACATCGGGCCGGGGCCGCTGGGCGGTCGTCGCGTTCGCCGTCGCCCTCGCCAGCAAGCAGCACATGGCACTGCTGGTCCCGGTCGCCGCGGCCTGGCCGGCGTTCGGGCCCAGGCGCGCGCTGGCATCGGTCGCTCTGGCGGCCGCCGCCGTCGCGCCCTGGGTGGTCGTCGGCCCGTCGGACTTCTGGGGAGACGCGGTGCTGACCAACCTCCGCTATCCCGTCCACGGGGATTCGCTGTCCGTGCCCGGTGTGCTCGCGCACGCGGGGATCACCACCGGTTTCGGCCCGATGGCGGTCGCGCTGACGGTCGCCTACTGGCTCGCCTGGCGGGTGCGGGCCGGCGCCGCGGAGTTCTGCGCCGGTGCGGGCGTCGTGCTCCTCACCCTGGATGTCATGAACAAACAGTCGTACTTCAACCACTACACGCTGCCGATGGCCCTGCTGGTGACCGCGCTCGCCGCGGCGGGCGAGCGCCGGCCCGGACCGTCGGCCGTGTCCGCTCAGCGCAGGGTGGAGAAGCGCTCCAGCGCCGCACCTTCGTAGACCATGCGGCGATCGACCTGCAGGGTGCGGTCACGCAAGGCGGCAAGCTGGTCGGACACGACCGCGCAGGCCCCCTCCAGGGTCTTGTAGCCGTCCGCGCGCACGAGGAACACCGCGTGGCCAGGTCCGGCCATGGTGTTGACCCGGGCGGCGAAGTCCGCGCCGCTGGCCCGTCGCATCCGAGCGGCGTAGTCGACCCAGTCGACCAGTGCCGGCCCGCTCGCGTCGGCATAGACGATCTGCTTGAGATCAGGATCGCCGTGGCGTTCGATGGCCCGGAACACCGCCGGACCCAGCTGGTCGGGGCAGAAGGCGACCACGTCGCCGGGTCGGGCCAGCGCCACGATCCGGTTCGCGATCTCCCCGGCCTGGGTACGTTCCTGCCGCGCCATGTTCCAGCCGCCGGACAGCCCCGTCACACAGACAATCGTCAGGATGGCCGTGCGTACCCGCCTGGGCAACTGGCCGATACCGAGTGCGGCCAGGAGCAGGAAGGCCGGCAGCGATATCCCGGTATAGCGTTCCGTATAAGCACTACCACCGGTGGTGTTGACCAGGTAGGCGAGGGCGAGCGGGACGAGCCACAACGCGACCAGGTAACGTCCGGGCACCCGTCCGGTCGGGACGATGTGCAGCCCGTCATCCTGCGGCCGGCCCGTCAGGCCGAGCAGCGCCGCTCCGAGCAGAACGACCCCGAGCAGCGCGCCCGTGGACGTCGGTCCGGCCCAGTCGAACACCGTGTCCAGCAGGACCTGCGCCTGTACCCGCGCCGCCCACGGCGTGCCCGTGTGCAGCATCTGAAACAGGAAGGACGGCATCCACGGTGCGAACACCACGGCCGACGCCAGCATCGCCAGCAGCGCGGACAGCGTCGGGCGACGAACGGGCGCCCGACCGCGCGATCGGACCGCGAGGAACACCGCAACGGTGGTGACCAGCAGAAACGTCCAGTAGTGCGTGTAGACCAGCGCCGCGGTGGACACGGTCAGCACCGCCAGCCGGCGCCGTGTCGGGCGTTCCAACGCCCGCACCAACGCGAGCCCGAACAGCAGCACCAGCAGAACCACCAGCGAGTACATCCGGGTCTCGCTGCCGTACCGGATCGCGTATGGCGAGCACGCGAACAGCAACAGGGCCGCCGTCCCCACCCGCCCGGGCGTGGCGCCGTCACCGCTGCCGAACATCGCCGCCACCCGCCCGACCCGCCGCCCGGCGATCCAGGCGACCGGCAGGGTGATCAGCGACAGGATGCCCGACAGCGCCCGGACCGCGACGTCCCCGGTCCCGAACAACCTGATCCACATGTGCAGGAGCAGGTAGTACAGGGGCGGCGAACCGTCGTGGCGCAGCGCGTCGAGCAGCTGACCGACCGGTCTGCGAGAGATCTCCACCGTGAGCGATTCGTCCAGCCACAGGTGGCTCGGCGTGACAAACCGCAAGGACGCGCCGACCCCGATCGCACCCAGCACCGCGGCTATCAGCAGCTGGCGGATCCACCGGTCCCGCATCGGCGTCCACCTGGGCGGCACTGACCAGCCGCCGGCACCTCCGGGGTCGAACACCGGCCGGCGGTCGGGCCGCTCGAGATCGCGCCGAACCGCAACCTCCGCCCGGGGCCTAGTGGTCGGCGCCGTCGCCACGGCCGATGGCACCGGTGCCATCGCGACCGGTACGACGGACACGGATGTCGATGCGGGCACGTCCGCCACCGGACTCCCAGAAAGGTCGGTGCTCACCACCGAGACGGTACCCACAGTGTCACCA
>NZ_CAUVXO010000044.1:0-11859 GCF_963555865.1 Protofrankia sp. Cr1 | reverse complement strand
CCCACCGACACCACCGACAGATGCCGCTGGGCCCGGGTCAGCGCGGTGTAGATCAGCGGGCGGGTCAGCATCCGGCCCGCCTCCGGCGGGAACACCGCCACCACGGCCGGCCACTCACTGCCCTGAGCGCGATGGACCGTGACCGCCCAACCGTGCCGCAGATCTCCGACCGCTCCGCCCGGGACCTCGACATCCCCGCCGGGAAAGGCCACCGTGAGCGCACCTCGATCACCGACGCCGCGTATCACCCCGATCTCCCCGTTGGCGAACCCGTCGTCAAGATGGTTCGCGGTGGCAACCACCCGGTCGCCGACGTCGAACCCGCCCGATGCCCCCCCAGCCGGTGCCCCGGCACCGGGGTTGAGTACCTGCTTGAGTGCCTTGTTCAGCGCGGCCGTCCCGGCGGGTCCACCGTGGACGGGAGTCACGACCTGAACGTCCGCGACGGATATTCCCAGTGCCCGCGGGATGGAGTCGGTGACAAGCTGAACAACCCGGTGGGCCGCCTCCCCGGCACTGCGGGCGGGAACCGCCACCACCTCGCGGTCCGGCCCGGACGGGGGAGGCGGGAGCTCACCCGCGCGGACCGCCATGGCGAGCGTCGCGATCCCACCGCCTTCGGACTGCCGGTAGAGCCGCCGCAGTTCGGTGACGGGCGCCACCTGCGCCGCGAGCAGGTCTGCGAGCACCCGGCCCGGACCGATGCTGGGTAGCTGGGCGGGGTCTCCGACGAGCAGCAGATGGGTACCGTCGGCGCACGCGTCGAACAGTGCGGCGGCGAGCTCAGCGTCGAGCATGGACGCCTCGTCGACGACGACGAGGTCGGCCTCGATGGGATTCTCCGCGTCGCGGGCGAAGGCTCCCGACGTTCCCTGCGCCGCCAACAGCCGGTGCAAGGTGCTCGCCGGCCACTCACACAGCTCCTCCAGGCGTTTGGCGGCCCGCCCGGTCGGAGCAGCCAGGGCGATCCGCGCGCCGGCCGCGTGGGCGAGGCGCACGACCGCGGCTACCGTCCGGCTCTTGCCGGTCCCCGGTCCGCCGGTGAGCATGCTCACCCCGACTTCGAGCGCGGTCCGGGCCGCGTGCAGCTGGGTCTGATCAAGGCCGGCCAGGACGGTGGCAAGATCGTCGGCGCCGCCACCATCGCTGTCGCCGTCGTTGTCCGAATCCCCGCCCTCATCCTCATCCTCATCTTCGGGGTCGGGGTCGGGGTCGACGCCTTCCTCCGCGAGGTCGTCGAACATCCCCGGATGGTCAACCGGCGCCGCGGCGGGCACCGGTACCGGGATGGCCGCCGGCGCTGACCGCGTGCTCCCGGGGCTCAGCGGCTCGGCGATGGCCAGCAGCCGGGCGACACCCTCGGCCACCGTCCGCTCGGCCCCGGCGTACCGGTCAAGCGCGGCCAGCTCACCGTTTATGATCACACGGCCATCCTCGATCGCGATACGCAGCGCCGCGCCCGGGTCCGCGACACCGTCCCGAGCCGCCGTCCGCACGAGCATGTCCAATGGCGCCGCGGTGTCACCGAAACGGGAGGCGGCCCGACCGAGCAGGTAGGCGACCACAGCCGGGCCACGCCGGGGATCGTCACGCCCGGCGCCCGTCGCGCGGGCAAACCGGTCGGCCTGGGCGAGTTCGGCCTCGCCGCCGGCGAGCAGTGCCCACGGATCCGCGCTCAGCGCGTCGGCCACCCCCGGCCCGAGCTCGTCGACCAGCCTGCGCACCAGGCGGGCCGGCAGATCGGCCGCGACGAGCAACTCGGCCGCGCGATAGGCACCGCCGGCAGCGGCAAAGGAGTCCACCAACCGCCGGGCCCGCGCAGGGGTGACGCCCTGGACCGTTGCCAACCGGGTCGCGTCGACGTCCGCCGGGCCCCGGATCCCCGCCTCGGGTAGCCGGGCGGCGATCGTCCGGCCGAGCCCCGGCCACAGCCCCGCCGCGCAGAACGCGCCGAAGACGGTCACCGGGTCGACCGCCGGAACCTCACCCGGTGGCGCACCGGGGGTCTGGTCAGTCAGGCTTGTCTCGGCTGCCATTGCGGAAGCCTACGGCGTGCGTCGAACGTCGTCGTTCGGTCGGTGGGTAGGGATCCCGGTGGTGCGTCGGGCTAGGATACGTTCCTTGTGGATGCCAGGTGACCACCGTCCTGCTCGTCCGTCACGGTCTCACCGCTGTAACGGGGACCGTTCTACTCGGCTGGACTCCGGGCGTCGGTCTTGACGACCGCGGTCAGGCACAGGCCGCGGCGCTCGCGCAGCGCCTCGCCTCGGTACCGCTGACCGCGATCGTCTCCAGCCCGTTGCAACGCTGCGAGGAAACAGCCCTGGCGATCGCGGAGCACCACGGCAAACCCGAACCGTGGGACGACGGTCCCGTGCTGACCATCGACGACCGTCTGGGGGAGTGCCGCTACGGCGACTGGACCGGTCAGGAGCTGACGACGCTGTCCAAGGACCCCCTGTGGCGGACCGTTCAGGAGCACCCGAGCGCAGTAGTCTTCCCCGGACCCGAGGGGGAGGCTCTGCGTGACACCCAGCATCGCGCGGTCGCGGCGATTCGCGACTGGAACGCACGCCTGGGACCGGATGCGGTCTGGCTCGCCTGCTCCCATGGCGATGTCATCAAGTCGATCGTCGCGGATGCCATGGGCCTGCACCTGGATCTGTTTCAGCGCATCTCAGTGGATCCCTGTTCACTGACGGCCATCCGCTATACCGAACATCGCCCGTTCGTCATCCGAGTGAACGACCGGGGTGGTGCGGTAGCGGACCTGCTGCCAGCCCCGCGGACTCCCGGTGACGCGGCTGAGGGTGACGCCGTCGTCGGCGGCGGTGACGGGCAGGGCGGTGCTGCAACGAGCCCCGCGCCCTGCGGAGGGCCACCGGACAGTCGTGAACATGAGCGGCGAGACTGAAGGACGTGAGCGAGTCTGTATCCAGCGGTGCGCCCGGCGGACGCCCGCCCCTCGATCCGCTCGACGCCGGCGGGCTCGACGCCGCCGGCGCGCTGAGGCTCCTGCGTGACGGTACGATAACCGTCACGGGACGGCTGGTCGAGGCCAGTAATGCAACCTTGTACTGCGAGATCAGTCTCGTCGGCGACGGCGACACCGGACGGTGCGTCTACAAGCCGGTCCGTGGTGAACGCGCGTTGTGGGACTTTCCGGACGGGACGCTCGCCGGCCGCGAACGTGCGGCCTATCTGCTCTCCGAGGCGACCGGCGCGGGGATCGTGCCGCCCACGGTGCTGCGGGACGGCCCGTTCGGCCCGGGCATGGTCCAGCTCTGGATCGACATCGACGAGACCGTCGACCTGGTTGCGCTGGTCCGGTCCGATGACCCCCAGCTGCGGGCGATCGCGCTGTTCGACGCCGTGGTCAACAATTCCGACCGCAAAGGCAGTCACCTGTTGCCCGGCCCGTCCGGGCGGATCTACGGTATTGACCACGGCGTGACGTTTCACGTCGAGGACAAGCTGCGCACGCTGCTGTGGACGTGGCGGGGACACCGGTTGCGTGCCGACGAGCTCGAACTCCTGGCCTGCCTGCGGGAGGCGGCCGGCGGCAGCCTGGGCGCAGCCCTCGCCGCTCTGCTCACCGATGCGGAGATCGCGAGCCTGCGCGCCCGGATCAACAGGTTGCTGACCGAACGCCGTTTTCCGGTTCCATCCGGCGACTGGCCGCCCATTCCCTGGCCGCCGTTCTAGGGCCGTCGGTAGTAGCTCTGACGGCAATTGGGCCTGTCTGACATGGACCCGGCTACGCTGACACGCATGCGATCCTGGCCGGCCTCCGCACGCTCGCAGCTTCCCGGTCGAGGATTCCCGCTCCGGGTTTTCGACACGGCGACCGGCTCGGTACGCCCGCTCGAGGCCGGGCCGACGGTCCGCATGTACGTCTGTGGGATCACCCCGTACGATGCCACGCATCTCGGGCACGCATTCACCTACCTCACCTACGATCTACTCACGCGGGTCCTGCTGGATGCCGGCCACGAGGTCCATTATGTCCAGAACATCACCGACGTCGACGATCCACTGTTCGAACGGGCCAAGCGCGACGGACTGGACTGGCGGGAGATCGCCCGGAGTCAGACCGACCTGTTCCGGGCGGACATGACCGCACTGCGCATCCTGCCGCCGGCCGCATATGTGGGGGCGATCGAGTCGATTCCGCTGGTCATCGAACTGATCGAGAAACTGCGCGGCCGTGAGGCCACCTACCGGGTGGACCGTGACATCTACTTTCCGATCGAGGCTGCCCCCCGTTTCGGCAAGATCTCCCATCTCAGCTTCGACGCGATGGTCGAACGGGCCGCCGGCAACGGCGGCGACCCTGACCGTCCCGGCAAGAAAAACCCGCTCGACCCCCTGTTGTGGCGCGCCGAGCGCCCCGGCGAGCCGGCGTGGCCGTCGCCGTTCGGACCGGGTAGACCGGGCTGGCACATCGAATGTGCCGCCATCGCCCTGACCTATCTGGGTGCGAGCATCGACGTCCAGGGCGGCGGTACGGATCTCACGTTTCCCCACCACGAATGCGGCATCGCCCACGCCGAGGTCGCGACCGGTGTCCAGCCGTTTGCACGTACCTGTGTGCACACCGCCATGGTCGGTCTCGACGGCCACAAGATGTCGAAGTCGAGGGGAAACCTCGAGTTCGTCTCCCGCCTGCTGGCCCGCGGTGTACCACCGGCGGCGATCCGGATCGCGCTCCTGGACCACCATCACACGATCGGGTGGGAATGGACTCCCTCGGCCGTGGACGTCGCCCGCGAACGGCTGGCCCGATGGCGGGCGGCGGCCGGCCACACGCGCGGACCCGATGCCCGTCCGCTGCTCGACCAGGTGCGTCGGCACCTGGCCGACGATCTCGACGCACCGGGTGCCGTCGCCGCTGTCGACCGCTGGGCGAGCGCCGCACTCGCGGCGGGAGGTGATGTCCCGGACGCCCCGGCTTTGGCGCGTGCAATCATCGACTCGCTACTAGGGGTGGACATTGAGCCGGTCGTGGCTGGAGGACGTTCAGTTTGATGGGTGCCGACTACCACCGGACCGACACCGGAACCGGAACCGACGCCGAACGGCCGAGGTTCGATGAGGTGGCGCGAGGTTATGATCCACGTCAGGTTGAGGAATACCTGGCCACGCTGTGGCGGTATGCCAGTCAGGTGACGCAGCGGGCGGCCGCGGCCGAGGCGGCCCTGCACGCCGATCGCCGCCGCCGCGACGGCGAGGCGACCCTGCCCGATCGGCTCGCCGCGCAGGCAGGTGGCCGGATCGGCCTCATGCTGACCATCGCCCATCAGGAAGCCGATGAGATCGTCACGGGTGCCCGCGCCATCGCGGAGCAGGCGTTGGAGGAGGCCATCGAGGACGCCGCCGCCAACCATCCGATCGTGCGTAAGGCCCGTGAGCAGGCAGACAAACTACTCCTCGACGCGGTCGAGGAGTCGCGACAGCGCGCCCAGCAGCGCTTCGACGACATCGAGGCACAGATCTCGCAGGTGGCGGGCATCCTCGAGGGGTTACGCCACCAGCAGGGCGAGGTTCTCGGCGCACTGTTGCGGGTCCGCAGCCTGATGAGCTCCAGCGAGATCGACCGTGCGGTCACGGACCTGGCGCGCGCCGGCACGACGACCGGCACGACGACCGGCACCGGGCGTGCGCAGACCTCCGAGCAGTCCGGGACGAGTGCAGTGCACGATGTGACCGGAGCCGACCCTGGGTTCTTCGCCCGGGCATCGGCGGCGACGGGTACCGCTCGGCCAGCCTATGGCAGCGAGGACGACATCATCGACGCCGAGGTCGTCGAGGAGTAGTCACTGACCCCGTCTGCGCAGGTACCGTTCGAACTCACGGGCGATCGCGTCCCCGCTGGCTTCGGGTAGTTCTGTCTCGGGTTCGCGTGACTCCAACGCGCGCACGTACTCGGCAACCTCGCTGTCGCCCGCGGCGAGCTCATCGACCTGACGCTCCCACGCCCGGGCCCGTTCGGCCAGGTCACCCAGGGGGATCTCCATGTCCAGCAGGTCCTCGACCCGCCGTAGCAGGGCCAGCGTCGCCTTCGGGCACGGTGGGTTCGCCACGTAGTGGGGGACCGCGGCCCAGAACGACACCGAGGCGAGCCCGGCCTTGGAGCATGCCTCCGCGAACACCCCGACGATGCCGGTGGGACCCTCGTACTTCGACGGGTCCAGCCGCAGGCGTGCGGCCGTGGCCGGGTCCCCGGCGGTTCCACTGATCGGCACCGGGCGGGTATGTGGGGAATCCGCGAGCAACGCGCCGAGGCTGACGACCATGTCGCTGCCGAGCGCATGAATCGCCTCGATCAGCTCGTCGGTGAAGCCCCGCCAGCGCATGTTCGGCTCAAGACCACGGATGAGGACCAGGTCGTTGTCGCCATGGTCGGGGCGTGCGACCGACAGCCGTGTCGTCGGCCAGGAGATTTTGCGGGACGCACCGTCGGTGCCGCTGACCGTGGGACGGTTGACCTGGAAATCGTAGTAGTCGTCCGGATCGATGGCACCGATCACCTTCGCGTCGAGCGCCGACTCCAGATGCTCGACGGCCGCGGACGACGCGTCCGCGGCATCGTTCCAGCCCTCGAAGGCAGCCACTACGATCGGCGACCGTAGCTGACCGACGCCGGAGAACTCGATCACCTGCCACCTCCTGCCGCCCCGCGGCGGCCCACTGCCCCCGTGACAGTGCAACGGTACGTCCTACGTTGGTGCGTGCCGGTGGGTCCCTGCGACCCGCTGTTCCAGAAGTACCCGGTCGGCGGGCCGATCTGACCTGGTCTGGCGGGCAGCAGACCACAGCTGCGCCGACCAGGAGGTCGGTAACCCGGGCAAACCCGATGACGACCATGAGTCGTCACCACGATCGGCACGGGCGCGCCCGGTACGCTTCCCAGGTGCGAGCCGACCTGTTTTCCGCCTTGGCCGAACGCGTGCTGGTAGCCGACGGTGCCATGGGAACGATGCTGCAGGCCGCCGATCTGAGTCTCGACGACTTCCAGGGTCACGAAGGCTGCAACGAGATCCTGAACGTGACGCGTCCAGACGTGGTGCGGGCAGTACACGACGCCTACTTCGCTGTCGGGTGTGACGCAGTCGAGACGAACACCTTCGGAGCTAACCTCGCCAATCTCGGAGAGTACGGCATCGCTGACCGTATCGGGGAACTGGCGCAGGCGGGTGCCCGGATAGCCCGTGAGGCTGCCGACTTCTGGAGCACGACCGACCGGCCCCGCTTCGTCCTCGGTTCGGTGGGCCCTGGAACGAAGCTGCCCACCTTGGGACACATCGCCTACCCACCGCTGCGGGACGCCTATCAGCGCCAGGTCGCCGGGTTGCTCGCGGGGGGCGTCGACGCCGTCCTGGTGGAGACCGCGCAGGACCTTCTGCAGGCCAAAGCCGCGATCATCGGAGCGCGCCGCGCGATGGCCGCCGCTGATCGTCGGGTTGTCGTCATCGCGCAGGTCACCGTGGAGCTGACCGGGTCGATGCTGCTGGGCTCGGAGATCGCCGCCGCGCTCACCGCGCTCGAGCCGCTCGGCATCGACCTGATCGGCCTGAACTGCGCGACCGGACCCACCGAAATGAGCGAACACCTGCGTCATCTGGCCCGGCACGCCCGAATCGGGCTTTCGGTCATGCCGAACGCCGGTCTGCCCACGCTTGGCCGTGACGGCGCCACCTACCCGCTGACCCCGGCCGAACTCGCCGACGCGCTTGACACCTTCACCCGTGACTACGGCGCCGTACTGGTCGGCGGTTGCTGCGGAACCACCCCCGAGCATCTGCGTCAGGTTGTCGAGCGCGTCGCCGGACGGGCCGTCACGCCACGGCGGCCGGCCGTTGACGCCGCCGCGGCCTCGCTCTACCAGGCCGTGCCGTTCCGGCAGGACAATTCGGTGCTGATGGTGGGTGAGCGCACCAACACCAACGGTTCCAGGGCTTTCCGCGACGCGCTGATCGACAGCCGCTGGGATGACGTCGTGGAGATCGCCCGCGCCGCCACCCGTGAGGGCGCGCACATGATCGACGTCTGTGTGGACTACGTCGGCCGGGACGGCACGGTCGACATGCGGGAGGTTGCCAGCCGCTATGCCACCGCGTCCACGTTGCCGATGATGCTCGACTCCACCGAACCCCCGGTCATCGAGGCGGGGCTGGAATGCCTCGGCGGACGCTGCGTGGTGAACTCGGTCAACTTCGAGGACGGCGACGGCCCCGGCTCCCGGCTCGCCACCGTGATGCCGATCATCCGCGAACACGGCGCGGCCGTCGTCGCACTCTGCATCGACGAAGAAGGCCAGGCCCGGACCGTCGAGTGGAAGGTGCAGGTCGCGCAACGGCTGATCGCCCAGCTGACCGGGCAGTGGGGGATGCACGAGTCCGACATCCTCATCGACGCCCTGACCTTCACCCTCGGTACCGGGCAGGAGGAGTCGCGCGGCGACGGGATTGCCACCATCGAGGCGATCCGCGAGATCAAACGGCGCCATCCCGACGTGCAGACCATCCTCGGGCTGTCCAACATCTCCTTCGGTCTGAAGCCGGCCGCCCGGGTGGTGCTCAACTCGGTGTTCCTGACCGAGTGCGTCGAAGCCGGCCTGGACGCGGCGATCGTGCACGCCTCCAAGATCCTTCCGATGGCGCGCATCCCGGATACCCAGCGTGAGGTCGCCCTCGACCTGGTCTACGACCGGCGCCGGGACGGCTACGATCCGCTGACCCGGTTCCTGGATCTGTTCGAGGGTGTCGAGGGCCATGTCGGCGGGCCGACCCGGGCCGAGGAACTGGCCGCGCTGCCGCTCGACGAACGACTCCAGCGGCGGATCATCGACGGTGAACGGACCGGGCTGGAGGCTGACCTCGACGAGGCGATGCGCTCCCGGGATCCGCTGGCGATCATCAACGAGACCCTGCTGGGCGGCATGAAAGTCGTCGGTGACCTGTTCGGCTCCGGGCAGATGCAGCTGCCGTTCGTCCTGGCGTCGGCCGAGGTCATGAAGGCCGCGGTCGCCTATCTCGAGCCGCACATGGAGAAGTCCGACACCCGGGGCAAGGGCACCCTGGTACTCGCCACGGTCAAGGGCGACGTCCACGACATCGGCAAGAACCTCGTCGACATCATCCTGTCCAACAACGGCTACACGGTTGTCAACCTCGGGATCAAGCAGCCGATCGCGGCAATCCTGGACGCGGCGGCCGAGCAGCACGCCGACGCGATCGGCATGTCCGGGCTGCTGGTGAAATCCACCGTGGTCATGAAGGAGAACCTCGCGGAGATGAACACCCGCGGGGTGGCGGCCACCTGGCCGGTGCTGCTCGGCGGCGCCGCGCTCACCCGAGCCTACGTCGAAGGAGACCTGGCGCAGCTCTACGAGGGCGAGGTCCGCTACGCGCGGGACGCCTTCGAGGGCCTGTCCCTCATGGACGCGGTCATGGCGGCCAAGCGGGGCCAGGCACCGCCGCTCGCCGACGACCCGCGCATGGCCGAACGCCGGGCCCGCCGGGAGCGCACCGAACGGATCAAGGCTGCCAGGACAGCGGCCCGGGCGCAGGAGCCCGTGGCCGAGCTGCCGCCGCGTTCGGACGTGGCGACCGACAACCCCGTGCCGGTGCCGCCGTTCTGGGGGGACCGGATCGTCAAGGGCATCCCACTGGCCGACTACGCCTCCTTCCTCGACGAGCGGGCGACATTCCTCGGCCAGTGGGGACTACGCGGCGCCCGCGGTGGCGAGGGCCCCTCCTACGAGGAGCTGGTGGAGACGCAGGGACGCCCCCGGCTGCGGATGTGGCTCGACCGCATCGTCTCCGAGCAGATGCTGGAAGCCGCCGTCGTGTACGGCTACTTCCCGTGTGTCAGCAAGGGTGAGGATCTGATCGTCCTGTCCGCCGACGGTGGTGAACGGGCCCGCTTCAGCTTTCCGCGCCAGCGCCGGGACCGCCGGCTGTGTCTGGCCGACTTCTACCGGTCGGAGGAAGCCGGCGAGGTGGACGTCGTCCCCTTTATGATCATCACCATGGGCCGGCGGATCAGCGCGGTCACGGCCGAGCTCTTCGCCGCCGACTCCTACCGGGAGTACCTGGAGCTGCACGGGCTGTCGGTCCAGCTCACCGAGGCGTTGACCGAGTACTGGCACAAGCGGGTCCGCTCCGAACTGCTGCTGCCCGATGGCACTCCCGCCGGTGCCGCCGATGCCCACGATCTGGCCGGGGTCCTCCGGCAGAACTACCGTGGGTCCCGTTACTCCTTCGGCTACCCGGCCTGCCCCGACCTGGAGCAGCAGGTCGGGGTGTTCGACCTGCTGGATCCGGGACGGGTCGGTGTCGAGCTGTCCGAGGAGTTCCAGCTCGTGCCGGAACAGTCCACGTCGGCGATCATCGCGCACCACCCCGAGGCCAAGTACTTCGCCACCTGATAGTTCGCCACGCTCACCCGACCTGATATGCAGGTCGGGTGAGCGTTGACGATGGGGTTGCGGCCGTCCTGTTCGACATGGACGGTCTGCTGGTTGACACCGAACCACTCTGGACGGTGGCAGAGCACGAACTGGCGGAAAGCCTCGGTGGCCGGTTCACCCCGGAGATCAAGACGGCGATGATCGGGCACGGGATCGACACGGCCGTGCCGCTCATGCTCTCGATGCTCGGGGTACCCGACGCGGACCCGGACGCGGCCGCCCGCTTCCTGGTCAAGCGGACCGCCGAGCTGTTCGGCGAACCCGGCCGGATCGTCCCGATGCCGGGTGCCATCGCGCTGCTGGATGCGCTGGCTGCGGCGCGGATCCCGACCGCCCTGGTGTCGTCGTCGTTCCGCGTGCTGATGGATCCCGTCCTCGCCGCGATCGGCCTCGACCGGTTCGCGGTGACGGTCGCCGGCGACGAGGTCAGCCTGCGCAAGCCGCATCCGGAGCCGTACCTGACGGCGGCGAGCCTCCTGGGCGTGGTGCCAGCTCGGTGTGTGGTCCTCGAGGACAGTGAGGCTGGCGCGCGTGCCGGCCTCGACGCGGGCTGCGCGACGGTTCTCGTCCCGTCCTTCCCGATGGCCGCGCCGTCCGCGGCCATCGCCGGGGCGACCGTTGTGGCGAGCCTGCGCGAGGTCACCGTGGGGCTACTCGACGGCCTGGTTTCGCCGTCCGCGGGCAGCGTGCGGTACCGGGATGCGGACGGCGTCGACCTGGTGTGATGCGTGCCGGGGTGATGCGTGATCAGGTTGTCGAAATCGCCCGCAGGATGTCCATCTTCGCGGCCCGACGGGCCGGGAAGATGGCAGCCAGGACACCGAGCAGGCCACCCATGATCACGACGAGGACGACCGTCCACAGCGGGTAGGCGAAGGTGTTGATGCCCTGGTCCTTGAGGGCGCGGGTCAACGCCCAGCCGAAGAAGCTGCCGACGACGACGCCGAGGAGCGCTCCGAAGACGGCGATCACCACTGCCTCCAGGCGCACCATCCTGCGCAGCTGACGCCTGCTCATGCCGACCGCGCGCAACAGCCCGATCTCCCGGGTCCGTTCGATCACGGAGAGGGCCAACGTGTTGACGATCCCGAACAACGCGATGACGACGGCGAGGGCCAGCAGGACGTAGACGAGGCCCAGCAACTGGTCGACCTGCTTCTCCTGCTGCCGGACGAACTCGGACTGGTCGCGTACCTGCACGTTCGGGTAGGCCTTGGCGACGGAGTCGATCTCCTTCCGAACGTCGGCGATGTTCGCGTTCGACGCGATCCTGACCATGACGAAGATGTCGAGATCGGAGTTGTAATGCCGGCTGAACTCACTCAGGGCGACGAGGTACTTGCCAGCGACCTGGCTTTTCTTGTACGTCCCGGCGAGGGTGAGGG
>NZ_CAUVXO010000043.1:21188-24995 GCF_963555865.1 Protofrankia sp. Cr1 | reverse complement strand
TACAACCCGACCTGGAGAGTGGTTGCCCGTAACGCCAGCGGCTCCGGACCTGCGAGTGAATCGTCTATTGAGGACGACTGCCGTGCCGAGGCCGAAAAACCCTGAAGATACCGGTCCGGAACCCCCGTCAGCCGGGGAATCGCACCCCCGGCAGGCCGCGTGGGGTCAGGGCCGGGGTGGGGTGGCGCCGCGGATGCAGCGGTAGTCGGACCAGGCGTAGGAGCTGACGGCGAGCACGGCGCCGACCCGGAAGCAGTAGCCCCGCGCGGGGTCGAGATCAGGAATCTCGGTGACGGCCGCGCCAACGGGCAACGGCTGCACCGGTACCTGACGTGAGTCCGCCGGAGCCGCCGTCTGCACTACCAGATTGGCGGGCCGCGACCCGTTTCGCCATCTCAGTGTGACGACTGTGCCCATGTCGGTGACATCTGGAGTGCTCGGACGGGCAGCCTGAAGATCCTCAGAGGGAGCAGGCGCTGGCGTGGACGCCAGCGTGGGGGATGCAGCCCCCGCCGAGGCCGACGGAGACGGCGTCGGGTTGGACCGCTGCGGGGCACGAATGGCCATCACTACAAGTAACACAATGATCGCGATGGTGGCCGCCCCGGTCATCAGCAGAATCCGCCGCCGCTTCGACGCACGGGTCTCGTCCGACGGCTCTGCGGCAGGCTTCGGAGGTGCCGGGCGGCGCGGCCGGGAGCGGGTTGTCTCACCGGCCGCAGCCAGGGGTGCCGCGTCATCAGGTGTAGCGGTGGCATCCGCTGGCGGGCCGACCTGCCCTCGGACATCATCCGGCGAAACAATGTCTTCAGGCGTTACGACGTCCTCAGGTGTGCCGACCGGTTCCGGTGGTATCCGCGGGACGGTGTGGCCGAGGCGGCCATACAGCTGGCGGAGGTCGGCGGCGAAGGCGTCGGCGGTGGGCGGGCGCTGCGCCGGGTCGCGCGCGAGCGCCGTCCGCAGCAGGTTCTCCACGGATTCGGGCACGTCACCGCGGGGCAGCGCGGGAACGTCCTGGGTCAGTGCCCGTAGCACGATACTGGCAGGGTTGTCGCCCCGGCGGTAACCGAACGGCGGCGACCCCGCCAACATGGTGAACAAGGTAGCGCCCAGCGCGTAGACGTCGGTTGCGACCGACGGTTCCTCCCCCTGCAGAATTTCCGGGGCGGTATAGGACGGCGTGAAGGCCTCCTGGCTCGTTGAGCCTTCCATACCCGTCAGGCTGGCGATACCGAAATCGCTGAGGACCGGTTCATCGGTGCCACTGAGCAGAATGTTGCCGGGTTTGACATCCCGGTGGATGATTCCGGCACCGTGCGCGGCGTGCATTGCCCCGGCGATTTTCGCGCCGATGAGAAGGGTTTCGTGTACCGGTATCGGCCCGGCCTGCTGGAGCCGGTCGGAAACCGAGCCGCGGGCCAGATACTGCATGGCGATGAACGGACGCCGCTCCCGGGTCGAGCCGGTCTGAAAAATCGTGATGATGTGCGGATGGCCGGTGAGGCGCCCGGTTGCCCGGCATTCTCTGGTGAACCGTCGTTCCGCGGCGGAGTCCCGAAGATCGGCATTGATCACCTTTATGGCGACAGTGCGGTCCAGACCGACCTGATAGGCGGAGTAGACGGTACTGAACCCGCCCTGCGCGATCGCCGTGAAAGACTCGTAACCGGGAATCATCGATGTCTCCCGCCTCGGACGACCCGGCTGGGCGCGAGCCGTCCCATCATCCGCCGCTGTGCCGGCACGGCCCGCCGCAGCCGGGTGCGCAGGTATTTCTCGTGGAACCATGCCGCGTCCGCCTCGACGGTGGTGCTTCCATCCGCGGCGAAGAGAGCCGTGGTGGCAAGGTTCGCGAGCGTCAGCAGCGACGCCCGGCCGCTGTCCCCGATCGCGGCTGGCGCGAGCCTGACCGTCTCGACCGGGGTCGACGCGGCCGGGATGGCTATGCCTGCGCCCGCCAGCACGTCGACCGTGCTGTGCCAGGCGCCGACCACCCGCTCCCGGGAGGTGCGCGCCGACCGTCGCCGCCGGCGGCGCGCCACCGGAGCCCCCACGGCGACCGCCAGGTAGCCGACGACAACAACGATCACGACACCGCCGAAGGCCAGTCCCGCATACGCCGACAACGGAGTGTGATGATCAGGTGGCGGGGCCGGTGGTAGTGACGTCGGATGCTGCACGGGCACGGCCGCCGCGGCACCGACCCGCTGCTCCCGGTCGGTGGACTCCCCCTGCGCCGACGACGCGACCTTGCCACCGCTGCTCTGCCCCTGCTTGGGCGTCGGGTAGAACGCCAGCCAGCCCACACCCGCGAAGTCGATCTCCGGCCAGACCAGCACGTCGCCGGTGTGCACGTCCACGGTGTCGGTAGCCGTGCTCGCCGGCCCACCGGGCAGGGTGAACCCGACCACGACCCGGCTGGGCAGGCCCAGTGTCCGGGCGGCCACCGCGAACACCGTCGCGAACTGCTCGGACGTGCCGGTCCCGCTGTTCTTGGTCAGGAAGTAGCTCAGGTGTCCGTAGGTGTGGCCGGCGGGCGCGGTCCGGTCGTAGGTGAAGTTGGTGCGCAGGTACTGCTCCAGCGCGTATGCCTGCTGGAACGGGGTACCCGCCCCGGTGGACGCCTCCCGGGCCGCGTCCCGCACCAGCTCGGGCAGGCCCGGCGGCAGGTAACGGGCCGCGTCGGCGTCGGCTCCGGTGGCCGGCCGCAGGGAGGCGAGCACCGCCTGGTCCGGGATGGCCTGCGGCGCCGACGTCACCGTGTACCGGCGGCCGGGATGCAGCGGGACGGTACTGAGCAGGGCGCCGCTGCCGACATCGACAGCCAGACCCGTCCCGTCGAGCCGGACCGGACGGTCCATGGCCGGCAGCAGGACGCCGTCCAGACCGTCGATTTCCACGTCCTGTCGTATCTCTCCGGTACGCGCCGGCTCCCCGGACACCGCCGGAATCCGGCGTCCGGCCGGGGAGAAACGGGCCGAGGACGTCCAGGACTGGCCGTTGAAACGGTCGAGTACAGCCAGCTGGATGTTCGCCGACGCCGACGCCGACACGGGCGGTGACGGTGACGGTGACGGTGACGGTGACGTACGCACGGTGAACAGCCGCCGGCCCGGACTGCCGAGCCAGGCCGCGACCTCATCCAATGGACTGACCGTGGCCCTCGGGTACAGCGACACCGCGCGTTCGGCACGCACGTCGTAGGGGCCGCGGCCGTGCACCGGCGGCAGGCGGGGACCGACGAGTGCGGCGGCCGCGGCGACGAGCACCGCCACCGACAGCCCGATCACCGCCCGACCCGGAAACGATCCCGACGCCGGCGCTGATCCTGGCCTGGCGCGGCTGCCACCGCGACTGCCAGCGCGACTGCCAGCGGTTGTCGACGGCCGCGCTTCGGCGTGGCGGTACAACGCGAGCAGTCCGGCGGCCACCACCAGACCGGCCGCGACGGGGAGGTTCGAGCCCGGTCCGGGCACGGTCAGTGTCACTCCGACCGCGAAGACCACGACCGCCGGGACGATCGGCAGCAGCGTCGTCCGCGTCCTGGCCACCAGTTCCGCACCGGCACCGGCCGCCAGCCACGTCAGCGCTTGGGGCACCACCAGCAGATCCGGGGAGTTCGGCGCCGGCAGCGTCACCTCCAGCAGCCGGGCCCAGCCGTTGAGCAGTCCGTCGCCGACGGCGGGCAGCACAGCGGGCACGTCCGGCGAACCGTGCCGGAACAGGGTCAACGCCACCACGGCCAGCCACAGCCCGGCCCATGCCAGCACGGACAGCAGTAACGGCACCCGGCGACGGCGGGCCACA
>NZ_CAUVXO010000043.1:18492-20856 GCF_963555865.1 Protofrankia sp. Cr1 | reverse complement strand
CCGACGCCGTCGCCGGGGCCGTCACCGCATCCTCCCGGCGGATGTCGCCGGCCACACCGACACCAACGCGGCGGCGTCGGCGACGTCCAGAACACGCAGTCGTCCGCTACCCGCCGTAACCGAGGCCCTGGCAGGGCCGGCCGCACCGGACCCGGCCGCACCGGACCCGCCGCTGGATTCGATTCCGGTACCGCCGACCCGGACCACGATCACGTGCTCGAACCGGCTGACGGCCGGGGCGACCGCCGCCGCCTGCCCGACGTCGACTCCACCTGTGACCAGGGTCAGCGTGCCGACTCCGCCGCGGCCGAGCCCCCGGACGGCCGCCGTCAGCGCGTCATCCGGGTATGCCGCGACACCGAGACCGGCACCGGCACCGGAACCGGAACCGGAACCGGAACGGAGACCGAAACCGGCCGCGTCGAGAGTGCCGGCGTCGCGTTCCACCCGGGCGAGCGCGTCCAGGACGACCTGGTCGTCACCGCGCCCGCCCCGACCCGCGACCCGAACATCCCCCGTGGTCCGCAACCGGACCGGAAACCGGCGCCGGGCCGAGGCGAACAGAACGGACGCGGCAACGTCCACCGCGGCGTCGAACGCGCCGTCACCGGCCGCACCGGACGGATAGGCGTACGCCCGGGTGTCCAGCAGAACGGTCGTGACCGGCTCGCTCGGATCGACATGCCGGCGCACCAGCAACGTCCCCGCCCGGGCGCTGGACCGCCAGTGCACATGCCGGGGATCGTCACCGGGCACGTATTCCCGCAGCGCGTGGAAGGTCACGCCACCTTCGGTCCGGCTGTCCACGGACAGCCCGTCGGGGCTGCTGGACCGGGCGGACGCCAGCGGCGTCAGCGGATGCACCACCGGGTGGACGTGGACCACAGCCGCTTCCCCGACCTGCTGCGAGCGTGTCAGCAGGCCGAACGGGTCGGACCTGCGGACGTGCACCGGGCCGACCCGCAGCACTCCCCGACGCGCGGTCGGCAGCGGCACCGCGATCGTGCGCCGCGTCGATCCACCCAGCGAGCGCAGGGGGGTTTCGGTCGCGGTCTCACCGTGCGGCAGGATGATCTGCAGGACCCCGCTCCGCCGGTCGGCGATATTCCTGATCGTCACACTCGCCATCGCCGCCTCGCCACGACGGACCCGGGTCGGAAGAACCTCGATCTCCGCACCCAGCCGCGGACGGTAAGCGACCGCGACCGCCGCCGCCAGCAACGCGGCGACACACCCCACCGCCAGCACCGACAGTTCGGCGAACCGCAGCACACCCGAGATCACCGCCAGCACGACCGCCGCGCCGGCCACCCCCCACCCGGTCGGGGTGACGATGCCAAGCGCCGCGCCCGGGTGGCGCCGGGCAGGTGCCACGGCCGGTTACACCCCGGCCAGCGACCGGGGTACCGACACGGACCCGAGCACCTCACCGACCGCGTCCTCGCCGGTGAAGCCGCGCAGTTCCGCGTCGGCCGCCACCAGCATCCGGTGCGCGAGCACGGGCACGGCAAGCGCCTTGACGTCGTCCGGGGTGACGAAATCCCGTCCAGCCGCGGCCGCCCGGACCTGGGACGCGCGCAGCAGAGCAATGCTGCCGCGCGGGCTGGCGCCCAGCCGTAGCCGCGGCATCGTCCGGGTTGCCGCGACCACGTCGACGACATATTCGTGCACGGTGTCCGCGACATGGGTGCGCGCACCCTGCGCGACCAGCGCCAATACCTCGTCGGTGGACAGCACCGGGCGCAGATCCTCCACCCGGATGCCCGACTGACGGTTACGTAGAATCGCCACCTCGGACTCACGGTCGGGGTAGCCCATCCGAACCCGCATCAGGAACCGGTCCAGCTGCGCCTCGGGCAGCGCATAGGTGCCGTCCATGTCGACCGGGTTCTGGGTCGCCACGACGAAGAAGGGTCGCGGCACCGCATGGGGCTGGCCGTCGACCGTGACCCGCCCCTCTTCCATGACCTCCAGCAACGCCGACTGTGTCTTGGGTGACGCCCGGTTCACCTCATCGGCCACCACCACATGGGCGAACACCGGCCCGGGATGAAACCCGAACTGAGCGGTCCCCTGGTGGTAGACGGTCACCCCGGTGACATCGGACGGCAGCAGATCCGGGGTGAACTGGATGCGGTGACAGGACGCCTCCAACGACGCCGCGATGCAGCGGGCCAACGAGGTCTTGCCCAGCCCCGGAACATCCTCGATGAGCAGATGCCCGCCGGCGAACAGGCAGGTCAGCGCCAGCGAAACCGCCTCGGTCTTGCCCCGCACCACCAGCTCGACGTTGTCGACGACAGCCTGAAACGCCGCCGCGAAATCGGACGGATCACCACTGCCGGTTGGCATCGTGGACACCAT
>NZ_CAUVXO010000043.1:13979-17839 GCF_963555865.1 Protofrankia sp. Cr1 | reverse complement strand
CCAGACCCACCCCCCGTGAGCGCTGCGGCGCTATACCGTCTCAGCGCCAGCACGATAGCGCGACAGCTACTTCGGCATGGTGCCGCATCTCGGGTGATGAGATCCTGAAGCCCGGCCCACTGCTACCCGAGGGGACGGTATGGATCTTTTCGTCGGCCGGGAAGCCGAGTTGACAGAGGCGTTACGCCTGCTCTTCATCCGGGGCGAAGGGTCGGTGATCGACCTTGTCGGTGTTCACGGCCTGGGTAAGTCCATGCTGATCCGACAGCTGGTCAGTCGGGTTGAAGGCGCCAACCGGGTATACATCTTCAACGAGGACATGTCCGCGTTCCGGCGGGAAGGATTCCGGGACGCCTACGGCCCCCGCGCCTCTGCCCCCGTCCTGTGGGAGACATTCGCGCGAACACGAGAGCTGATGCTTCGGGTGACCGATCGTACCCGAGCTCGGGAGTTCGCTGGTTTCCGCCAGCTGTGCGAGCGTGAGGCCCGGCTGCTCGGCGGTGCACCGAAGACCGAAACGGGTGTGCGCGACACCCCCGAGAGCGACGACCAGGAAACGGTGAAGGCTCGGATCCGCCAGTCGCAGTCGGCCATTGACGACGCTTTCGTCAGCGGCTGGGCGGAATGGAGCCGGCGTCGGCACATCCTGATCACCATGGATTCGTTCGAACGTATCGTCGACGACGAGATGGGTCACTGGCTGGCGCGTATGGCGCTGCGCCTGACCAACACTCTGGTCGTCATCGCCCGGGTGCCCTCACCGCACACGTTCTCGACCGGATCGGATCGCTGGTACGTCCGGGCGCTGCCCTATCTGTCTCGCGACGAAGTCGTCCTCTACCTCGACCAGACCTTTGACGGTGCACTGCGGCCAGGTGTCGCCGATGTCGTCCACGATTTCACGGCGGGACATCCCGGTGGCCTGTCGCTGGCGGCGAAACTGGTCAGCGAGACGGGTCCGGACAAACTGGAGGCGTCGGACCTGCGGCGAACTCTTCAGCGGCTACCGGACGATCCGTGGGAGAAATGGGCCGGCCTCGTTCGACTGATCATCGACGCGGTCCGGGACACCCGGTTGTCGAAGGCCGTCCATGCCTGCGCTGTGGTCAACACCTTCGACGAGCCGCTACTCGCCGAACTGCTGGCAGAAGGCGACGACGGGTATCCCGATGTGGGAACCGTCATTCAGACGCTCAAGGGCTATGGCATCGCCGAACAGCTACTCGCGGTCGCCGACGAACCGTCCGACCGTTTCCGCCTGCACGAGTTCATCCGGCTTTCCCTGAGCCGCGAACTGCGGACAATGCACCCCCGCATCTGGCAGGACTTGCACCAGCAGGCCGCCCAACATTACTTCCGCCTCGTGTCGGAATGGGAGGACGAAACCACCGGCACCTACAGCTCCTGGTATCGCTACGAACACCCCCGCTGGCAGGCCTACAAGCGGGAGTGGTTGTTCCACGCCCGGCGGGTGTCCCGGAACCGCACGATCACCCGGGCACGTTTCGCGCTCGTGTTCCTGGAAGCCTACTGGTGGTGGGGGTGCTACTGTCCGTTCGACTACAACCGGCGGCTGCTGGAGGACTGGGAACGTACCTGGCACCAGGAGGACTCGCTCGCCGGGAACGTCGGCTCCGTCGCGACCGCAACCCAGCGTAACCCGGACGATCAGTTGGGCGAAGCGCTGGGCTTTGTGCTGGACCATTATCCGCCGGGGTACCTCAAGACCGACGCTCCCTGGAACGACATCCGTAACCGGCTTCTCCTCGTCCAACGTCTTTGCGGGCTGGGCCGTGGCGCGCGTGTTGACGCCACTGCGGAAGAAGAACGGGAGCTGCTGCGAGTCAATGGCCTGATCAGGATATTTCTCGCGCACACCAGGCGATTCCGTGACCCGGCGGACCTGGCCGCGAACCGTTACTACAAAGAGGCGCTGGCTGTTTTTGAGGAACTCACGGACGACTGGAACGTCGCCTGGCTGCTCTTCGAAACCGCGGACCTCGCGCTGGAACGGGAGGCTCTGGAGGAGGCGGTCACCCGTATCACCGCCGCGGCGCAACGCCTGAAACGGCTCGCCGCGCAAACAGATGACTGGGACGAGGAGTTGATCGCGAACCTCTTCCGTGTGCGGGCGGATGTGTACTGGGCATCAGGGAAGACCGACGAGGCATTCGCCGACTACCATCGTGCTGTCGTCCACGCCTATCGGTTCATGGGTGTCCCGCACCCTCCGGACGATTACAACCTCGTTTTCTACGAGGAGATGACGACCCGGACGGTGAGTCGCCTGTGCGAGATCTTCAATCGCTCCGGTGTCGATGAGGCAAAGCGACGGGCCGAGCTGACCGGCAGTCAACTTTCGGGTGGTGAGCGAACCGGCACAGATGATGTCCACCGAATGTTCGACCGTTCGGACATACGCGCCCTACGCGTCTGGTTGTTCCCGCGCGGGCCGGAACCCGCCGAGTTGAGGTCAGCGGACTCCGCCTTCATGGACGAATGGAGCGTCTTCGACGAGGACGAGCCACCGTCGGACGCCGATGTGGAGTCCCTTGCCTCCGGATAGCGGCTGCGTCACGGCGCCGACGAACCGGCTGGGGTGGGTAGTCCGAGCCGGGTCGCGAGCCACGACGCCTGCCAGCGGCGTTCATCGAGGTAGGGGTCATCGAGGTGGGCGGCGTCGCCGAGGATGGCGCTGCGCTGGTTGGCGGCGCGTGCCGCGATGTAGGCGAGTGCCGCGGGAGGGTCGACGTCGAGCGATTCAAGCGCGTCGATCACGTATGCCGACAACAGGTTGGCCGTGGAACCGGGATCCTGCGCAGCTGCCTCGATGCCCGCGCGAGCATGCTCGTCGAGCGAGTCACCCTTTCCCTTCTGGCCGATTCCGTTCTGGCCAAAAGCTGCCGCCGCGGCCTCGATGCTCTCGGCAAGCGCGGCCAGGCCAGCGTCGCGCAGTTCGGCCGCCGCATGGTAGGCGACCCGGCAGACGCAGGCGACACTGAATTCCCGGGCAGCCGCCCGCGTCCATTGCTCGACCCGCGTGCCGAGCCGACCGCGTCTGGCCACGACCTTGTTCTCGTGGATGACGAGCGGGCCGTCGAGGTCTATCCGCCAGAGTTCCTCGGTGAGCCAGTAGGGCAGGTCCTCGACCCGGCAGGCGTGGATACCGTCCCTGCACGGCACCACATCTCCGGCTCCGGCATTGACCTCGGCGTCAACCCAGGTTCCCGGCACCGTCCCCCAGTCATAGCCGGTGAACGGGCCCGTCCCCGCCGGACGGAGGAACTTGTAGTAGCTCATCGTCACGTATCACGAACCCGTTCGACCGCTGCGGCTAGCCTGTCCGCCAGCCCCGCGGGAACCACCACGGTGGCCGCCGCCGTCAACGCCGCCAACGATCGTCGCACCCGGTCACTGTAGGCAAGACACGGCGGGCAGAAAAGCAGGTGCTGTTCGAACGCATTCTGATCACTGTCGGTCAGCTCTGCGTCGTACCAGGCGCCCACCAGATCGAAGATGACCTCACAGCTGACGTCCCTCGCCCTCATCGGCGCTCAGCCCCGGAATCGACGGCCCTGCACTCTTCATCGAGGTAAGCGACGTAGGCCTCCCGGGCGCTGTCGAGAAGTCTGCCCTGATCATCGGGTTCCGTACCCGTGATGGGAGCGGCCTCGGTCGCCGACAGCTTTGCCGCGTCCCGGAGGATGAGCAGCGTCCGCTGGTTCAGCGCAAGGCGACGCACCGCATGACGCACCTGTTCGGCTGTGGGCACCCAACCGGCTGGCCAGGACGGGACGTCAACGTTCCACCATCCCGCCCAGCGGTCATCCGGCGGCAGAAAGAAGCCCGCTCGCGATGGC
>NZ_CAUVXO010000043.1:12772-13826 GCF_963555865.1 Protofrankia sp. Cr1 | reverse complement strand
TGGCTCCTGCGATCTCGCGGTGGCACTGTCGGTCGTGGCGGCGGCGTCATCGAGTTGGCCGTCCTCCCGCATCAGTCTGAGGACCGCGCCGAGCAGGGCAACCCGAACCGGTGGATCCGGGTCGGCCACCAACACGGCAACGGTGTCGAGCCAGGCGCGTTCGACCACCGCGACCACCGCGACGGCTTCGGGACACGCACCGACCGCCTCCGCGAGCAGCACCGCAAGCGCGTGGTCGGTGTTCATCAGCGTGTCGACGGCCGCGCCATCCCCACTGGCGAGCGCGGTTCGCAGTGCTCCGGTCACCTGCTGACCTCGATGAACCTCGGTATCTCCGCCACACGATCAAGCGGCCACAACGGGAGCCTGCCGTCATCGCCCCGCTGGCAGAACTGCCGTAGCACCTGGTAGTCAGGGTCGGCGGTGAGCACCTCGCTCCCCTCGCACAGCTCGAAGTACTCGTCGAGGAAAACGCTCACGATCTTTGCCGACACGGTCTGCGCGGTCTCGCCGAGGCAGATCAGCAGCATGTCGAAGACCCGTGGCACGCCAGGCCGCAGGGACGGCTGAAAGAACGGCATGGGGACAAGCGTGGAGCCCGTCCGGTGGTACAGCCTGAGCCGCGCGTCGGGGTCGCCGTAGACATTCGGCTGGTGAAAACGCGGATCCTCGATCTCGGCGATCACCAGAGACGGCCCGATGGCTGCCCGCCATCGGGGGATGACGTCGGTGAGCAGGGTCTGACCGATGCCCCGGCCACGCGCCTCGGGCCGCACCGCGATATAGCTGAGCAGGAGTACCCCTGATCGGGGATAGATCTCGCCCAGCATTCCCCCCAGCGGGGTCTCGCCATCGAAGACCAGCGCGCCGGGACCCAGATCGCCGGCAGCGGCCTCACGCAGCTCGTCCCAGGTAATGAGTTCATCCGGTGGGAAGGCCGGTGTCAGCACCTCTGCGTAGAAGGCCTCCAGCGCTGGCTCGCTGACCTCGGACAATTTCATGATCTTCAAACCGTTCTGGGCACGAGCGCCGATCCACTGGGTCTCCCCTGGCC
>NZ_CAUVXO010000043.1:3255-12370 GCF_963555865.1 Protofrankia sp. Cr1 | reverse complement strand
TCGCATACGGCGTGCACCTGCCCAGGTACGGCGGAGTAATCTGGCCGGTGTCAATGGGAAAGGACGTGGCTGGGAATGCCGAAGGCTACAGTCAGCATGGCTGTCCGAGTGCCGGACGCTCAGCTCGTGAGCGCCTATGACATGTGGTACGAGTTCGTGAAAGACGCGTGGGATGACGGCCACGGCCGTGGCCACGATGACGTTGAGATCTCCGTCGTCGCGCTGGAGTTGTATCCATCGGGGATGCCCGCCCGGCCCGTTGCCCGTCGCCTGGCCACGCCCGACGGGGATGCGCTGGTGTTCCGGCCGGAGTGGTTCAGCAGGTATGACCCCGAGCAGTCCGAACATGGCAAGATCAGCCTCAGCGGGCCCCAGCGTGAGGTCTTCGATTTTTCCTTCGACTACCGCTTCCGCCCGCCGCGGGCGACGCTGGTAGTCGATTTACCGGACGAACGGATGTCCCGTACGATTCTCGATGTGATCGACGATTCGACTTCGGTGGTACCACGTGCGCGCCAGCCCGAGACGGCTGACGAAGGATGGGCGGGCGGCACGACACAGCCGACGATTTTCATCGGACACGGCGGGCCGAACGAGATGTGGCGCATACTCAAGGACTACCTGGCCGAGTTCGGTTACCGGGTGGTGACCTTCGAGAGCGAATTCCGTTACGGCCGCTCGGCAGCAGACGTCGTATGGGAGATGCTTCAACAGGTGGACTTCGCGTTACTCGTCCACACCGCTGATGACGAGACGAAGCTCGGTACCGTCCGGTCGCGCCAGAACGTGGTGCACGAGACCGGGCTGTTCCAGGGCAGGCTGGGCTTTGAAAAAGCAATCATCGTCCGGGAAGAAGGCGTTGAGGAATTTTCCAACCTCGCCGGAATTCAGGAGATCAGATTTCCCAAAGGGAGTATTGGGGCAGCCTTCGGCGAGGTTCACCGCGCCCTGCGCGGCGTTTTTCCCGCCCACTGACCCGACCCCCGTACAGCCGCCGCCCGGCCGGGCCTGCAGAACCGGACTACCGACCGCGGTTCAATCACAGGCCAGGTGTCAGGCGATGGCGCCACGGGGAGCGATCCAGACGTGTGGCTGCCCGGTCGTGGCGGCAATGTGTTCGAAGTCTGCGTCGTAATGCAGGATTACCGCGCCGTGGTGTTCGGCCACGGCGGCGGTAATCAAGTCGATGACTCCGGCGGCGCGGTGGTGGCCTCGGGCGGCCATCCGGATCTGGACATCACGCGCCCGGTCGGCAATGACCTCGCTGACCGGTAACGTCACGTAGAGGGTTCGGCGGCGCTCGGCTATCGTGCGGACGTCGGTAAGATCACGACCGGAGTAGCCGGCTTCCAGGTCGACCGTCACGCAGGTGGCCGCGGCCCGATCCGCGATGAGCCCGGCGATGACATTGCGGATGGCCAGATGACCGACCCGCGCGTGCGCCGAGGTGTCGATCAGATAGAGCTGGCCGGGACCGACCGGGACGGTCACCGACGAGCCTGGCGCATGATCTCCTGATCGGCGATGTCCGGACCGACGCCGAGGGCGTACGGGTCATCAAGCAACTGTTCGATACGACGGCGACGATTGGCCACGAACTCGAGCGCGGCGTTGACGGTGTCCTTCTTCGTCGTGGTGCCCAGCTCCTTGGCCGCCAACGCCAGCGCCTCGTCGTCAAGATCGATCATCGTCTTCATATATCCGATCATACAGCCCGAGCAATATGATCAACAATACGAAAACAGTCTGTGATTCCCGGTCAGCCTGCGATGCGGCGCAGCACGTTGCGATCGGTGTGCTCGACCACGCCATCCCACCGGGCATGGGTGATCAACGTCTTCTCGCTGTAGGCGAAGACGCCGTCGGCCTGCACCGTCACCGTGACCTCAAAGCCGGTCGTGCGGGCGGCCTTCGCCAGGTAGATGTTGGACAGAATGCCGTAGGTCTCCGACTCCACCTCCGCCCGCATGGTGAAGGTGGTCGCATCCGGCGCCGCGGTGCCGCCGGCCAGCACGCTCTGGCCGCGGGGCACGGTGAAGCACCGCATCACCTGGCCGGCAACGGCATCCCACAGCCAGTAGCCGAGCTCGGTGTGGAACGGGTTCTCCTCGCCGATGCGCCACGCGGCGGTGCGGTAGTCCAGGCCGTACAGCACCTGCGGGCCGTTGTTCACCGGGCCGAACGGCTTGAGCGACATGCGCTCGCGGAACGGCGTCTCGACGATGCGGCCCTCGGCGTTCGAGAAGGCCACGTCCAGACCCTCGTCGCCCTCCCACTCCCCGGCCAGCGCCGCCAACGGCCCGAACTCGGTGGCCTGCACGCTCTCCACTCGGAACCCCTCTTCACCCGGCTCGAACCTCCCGGACCGTCACAGTCCGGCAGCCAGGACGTTACCGGTCGACTCCGGTAATGCGGGCGGATCCGGCAGATTTCGGCCCGTGAGACTGGCGGCATCCGAGTAGATGGTCCCGGAACTTCGTGGGTGCGGGTCCGGCCTGAACGGCCAGAAGCTCCGACTAATTACAGAAAGTAATCATCATCGGCAAAGGTGGGTGGCGCTGCCTGCGGGGCCAGGAAGTGGAAGTTGGGCGGCGGGCCGACTGTGCGTTCCAGGGTCTTGATGACCTCGCGAGGGTTATCGTGCGGGCCCGGGATGAAGAACGGCTTACCGTCCTTACCGAAGGTGATGGCTGACGGTCCTTGCCACGTACCGAGGTGGTCGGCCGCCTGGGTGAAGTCGGCGTGGGGTTCGAAACCGAGGCCGCGGGCGTACTCGACGGCGCCGAACACAATGTGCCGAGCGAGCTCGATCGGCGCGTCCTGCCATCCGTGCGGGTAGGTGGAGAAGTAGTCCGGCAGGAACCGCCGCAGATCCAGTTCGTTCTTGATGTCGGGGCCACGGACGTTCTTGACGCCCAGGCAGTAGGCGTCAACCAGGTAGCCGCACACCGATACCTTGTCCCAACGGTGCCTGCGGGCGACCAGCACACTGACCAACCCGCCTATGGCGTCCTCCGACGCTGCTTCATCTTCGTCCACCCAGCCGCGTGACTGGTCAACAGCGAGTCCCAGACTCCAGCCCACGTTGATCCAGCAACCAGCGACTTCCGGCTCACCCGCGACGGCGTCCCGCTCCGCGGCGACGACTCGTACCAGGGAGGCGACGACCGAGGGCGGCACGCCAAGGGCGCGGGCGATCGCCTTCGGAGGCTTCCCCTCACTGCGCAATCGACGGACCTGATCGAGTAGCTCTACGTCGCCCATGGGAGCGGTATTCTATCAAAGCCGCCTCGGCTGGCTCGAACTCCAACAGTTCGCGAGCCCTTTGGATGTGAAGAGGCGCGGTGTCCTCGCGAGATTCGGTCACCGTTCGTAGGAGTCCGTGATCGCAGGCCGGCGACCGGCGCGGCTGCCGTGGGCACACCGGCGGGCAGAACACGCGGATCATCGGCACCGTCGTGCGGCTACACAGAGAACAACGGACCGGAGCCGGCCAGGTCACGATCTCCGGGTACAGCGAAGCCGACCCCGCCGACATACGACGCATCCGGATGGAGCTGGCCGCCGAGGACTACGACCGGGCGCTGCGAGCGCACAGCCGCCAGCTGCCGGCGGTGGCCGAGGGAGACCTCGTGTCCGTCGGCAACCGCTGGCGGCTACGCAACGTGCGTCGCTTCGACATCGCCGGCAGCCCCACCGAGACGCCCTGAAGCTCCGGCATCGGACGGCGGCCAGCCAGGCCGGACGCCGGTCGCCTTCCCGTTCCCGCTCCCGTTCCCGTTCCCGTTCCCGTTCCGCTCAGTAGGATTCGGCTGCCGCCATCGTTCCCGCTACGCTCTCCCTCCGTGGGTGGGGCACGGGTGTCATGGGCATCGTCACCCGGCGTGCATGCATCGATGCGGTCGAACAGATCCCGCGACACCGGGCCGGAGTTGGCGCTGCGGTTAATTGGCGACGCGCGATCGGCTGATGTGATGATCAATACCGTCAACGCCGATCTGATCGAGGTCTGACCAAAGTGCCAGAAACGGCATCGGACCTGTCGCCTCTGCGGGAAACGGGTCCCATCATGAAACGACCAGGTCAGAAGCGCATCTCGCCGTTCTCGACGCCATCAACGAATGCAGCCCACTCGGCACGGGAGAACGACAGTACGTGCCCGTTCGGGTCCTTCGAGTCACGGACGACCACTCCGCCGTCGAAGGTGCCGGCTTCCACGCACATGCCCCCAGCGCCATTGGAGAAGCTGGAGATCTGCCAGTCGACGACGGCGGCAGGGTCGAAGTCGGTCAGGTTGGGCTTGTGGGTGCGATTGCGGTTCTCGTGCATGATTGATGCTTTCTGTGAGTTGGGTGAAGCGGTCCGAGTACAGACGGGCTCGGACCGGCGGGGTAGAGGCCGACTTCAGCCGACCCCCACAGGCTTTAGTGAGGCGCTAACGGCCTTGGGACGAGACGAGATCGGTCGGGTCGGTGTTCGCGCCGCACAGCACCACGGCAATCTTCTCGCCGACTTTCGGGATGTATGCGCCGTCCAACAGAGCCGCGAGAGCGGTTGCGGCACCGTGTTCCACAGCGAGTCGGCGATGGTCCCATAGGGCGTGACGGGCATGGATGATGGCCTCATCTGGGACAAGAACCGAGTGGACTGCGGCGCGTCCTGCCCATTCCAGCGCCATGGCAGAGGCGCGCCGCGCGCCGAGAGCGTCGGCAGCGATCGAATCGACGGGTACGTCGACAAGGTGCCCGGATTCGATTGCGGCGTTCAGTGCCCGGCAATTCACCGGTTCTACGGCGACGACGTGGATCCCGTAGTGGTCGGCTGCAACGGTTACGCCGGTGAACAGGCCGCCACCACCAACCGCGACCACGATCGTGTCCAGCGCGTCGGGTATCGCGGTGAGGATTTCCGGTAGGAGCGTGCCGGCTCCCGCTGCGATCAGCGGATTGTCATAAGCGTGGGACTCGATCGCCCCGGTGGTGGCGGCATGGCTGTGGGCGGCGTCCAAGGCGTCGGCGTACTCATTCCCGACCTGACGGACGTCGGCGTCGTAGGCACGGAGTTTGGCGATCTTCACGGGTGGGGCGGTCTCGGGTAGGAAGACAGTAGCGGTCACCCCATGGCGCTGTGCAGCCCAGGCACAGGCGAGTCCGGCGTTACCGCCCGAGGCGATGACCACTCCGGAGTCCGGCATCGTGCCGGCTTCAAGATGCGTGGCAACGAAGTTCGTTGCCCCTCGAGCCTTGAACGATCCGGTGTGTTGCATGAACTCCAGGACGAGCCAAAGGTGAGCGTCACCGGCTGTACCCGGGTCGGCGCGGGTGACCGTGACGGGGCGGACATGCCCGGCGATGCGGTCGCAGGCTGTCTTGACGTCACCGTAGGTGGGGATGGTCACGGTAGGGGCTCCAATTATGCCGTCAGGACCAGAAAATGAGAGTTCCGGTCACAGTCAGTCCAAGGAAGAACGCGAACGCTACTCGCCGTTGCCCAGGGTTCGGGGCTACGGCGTGTAGGTTTGCGGAATTGAATAGCAGCGCGTCACCCGCCGATGATCGGAGGCTGATGTGTTGGTATCCGCGGACGGTCGAGGGAGTGTAGCCGTAGCCGGTACGGTGGGTCTCGTCGTCAGGTCGCCAACGGCGGCGCCACATCGTGGTCTCACCACCGGATTCAGGTGCGGCAATCCACAGGTTGAACGCGAGCTGCGCGATCACCTGCTGGTCGAACAGACCGTCGGGGTACTCGCGGACTACTTCGTCGAAATGTACGAATGCCCCGTTGTTGATCTCTCGGAGGGTGCCGCCGAAGACTGGGCGTCCGCTGATCGTGGCCGGAGCGATCGCGCTGCCCCATGCAGCACCAAGGCGAGCTAGGGCGATGGCCACCGGGTCGGGGCGAAGACGCGCCGCTGTCCAGGCGATGCGGGCGGCGTTTGCGGCCTGCCAGTAGCGCTCGTGCAGCGCCCCATCGGAGCCGCGGTAGTCGTTGAGGGCTGGGCCGAAGCGGGCGATACGGACAGGGACCCGCGTTGGGTCGTAGTCGTCGATCGGGAGGCGATTTGTGCTCTTGATGGTTACGGCACAGGTGGGTTCGTCGAGGAAACCGGGGATATGCACTGCGGCGGCGGTGCCCGCTGCGAGGGCGGCTATGTGGCGGTCGGTGTAGGCGTCCGCGACAAGGAGCGCGAACAGCGGGTCAACGCGGAGCGCTGGCATCGGCTTTCCTCGGGTGTCGGTGGTGCACGCGCCGGCCCGTACTCCACCGCTCCCCAAGGACGCCCAGGGGCGGGCACGCCGGACCGGCGCGCGTTTGTGGCGGGGCTCCCCGGGTGGGCGACACGGATTGTCCGGGGAGCCCCGGTCTCAGGTTCCCGACCTGGGGTAGATCGGGAAGACGATGGGGACGACGCGGCCGTCGATAGCGTGGCTCTTGGCGTGGTGGTCCGCGGCGGCGACAGTTGGGAACGGTAAGCGGACTTCTGTGGGCTTCTCGTCCCGTCCGTAGACCACCAGGCCGTACAGCGCGGTGTCCGGCGGGATGTCGGAATGGGTGGGAGTGTGGACGGGCCGTGGCAGGTAGCAGGCGCTGGCCGTTCCGCTTGGCCGTTTTGCTGGCACAGCATCTCCGTTCACGTTTTTTTAGCCCTCGGGTCGCCGAGGGAGAGCTGTGCTGGTACGACCCGGTAGGAGTCCAGTTGGTGGAACTGGGCGTGCTGTTCGGCCTGCTCCGGACTGCTGAAGAGGATCAGGACCCGTTCCGGCTGACCATCGGGGTTGAGGGCGACGACCGTGTACGGCGTGTCCTGTCTACCGACAATCGGGGGCAACGGCTGCGGGGCGTGGCGTATCGGGGGAAGACGCCGGGGAGTGTGTCTGGTGACGCGGTCATGGCCCGGTCCATCCCGCGTCTTCAGGGTGCGGCAGGTTGAAGCGGATCGGGGCGACGATGTATCGGCCCGGACAATGTGCGGCACCGTAGGTTCTGGCTGCGGAAATACTTTCGAACATAAGAACGATTTCGGTGAGTGTTCCGGCTTCCCCCGATGGCGGTTGCTCCAGAATGCCAACGGCGTACAGCGTCGACTGCACTCTGGCCACCTCTCGCCCGGTCACGTTCTGACGAAGTAGACGATCTACCATCGGCGCGTCGGGTTCCATCCCAGCTCCGTATACGTGGCCCGTCTATTACGATCTGCACCATTAGATGTGATCGAAGAGGGGACGCAGATGCCACGCGAGCGCAGGGACCCTCCGCCCGATCTCTGGCAGCGCGCGGAGATGACCATCGCGCTTGCGGACCGTGACATCGGGACTACTTTTCGGATCTACCGGCGGTGGACCGGTATCACACAGCAGGATCTCGCTGAGATGATCGGTGGGATAGCACAGCCACGGATCAGTGCGATCGAGCGTGGCCGGGAACAGGTGATGAGCCTCAACCTGATCCAGCGGATTGCCAGTGGCCTGGGTGTCCCCGGACATCTGCTCGGGCTCGCGCCGGAGGTGATGGACGAAACGTGCAGCGCGATACACGATGATGACGTGCAACGACGGGAGTTCCATCGGCTCGCCGCGAGCGTGCTCACTGGAGCCGCCCTGGACTGGCCGGATGCAACATGGGAGGTGGCCGCGTCGCCTCCTGGCGGCGTCGACGCGCCGGTCCGGATCGGCGACAGTGACGTCGCGAGATACCGTAAACACTTAGAGTGGCTGTACGAGCTGGATAACACCTACGGTGGTGGCGCCGCCTACCGGCTGACCGTCACGGCGGTACAGCAGATGCGCCGCGCGCTCGACAGTGCCAGCTACTCTCCGACCACCGGCAACGGGCTTGCCCGCGTGCTTGGTGAGGCGACCGAGCACGCCGGCTGGCTCGCGTACGACGCTGGCCGCCAAGACGACGCCCGCTACTGGTGGCTTGAAGCCCTCGCTGCTGCGCAGACCGTGGATGACGATGATGTCTCGACCGTGGCATTTGCCAGCATGTCACTTGCCGCGTCCACAGTCGGGACGCCTCGTGACGTCATCAACCTCGCCCGCGCGGCGCAGCGCTGTGCGGCAATCCGCAATACCCCGCGCCTGCGCTCTCTTCTGCTCGTCCGTGAAGCCGTCGGCCACGCGGCTCAAGGCGAGCGCAAGACCACGTGGTCGGCGTTTACCCAGGCTGACAACCTCGTCGGCACCGACACGGATGCGGATCCGTATTGGCTGGAGTTCTGGGGAGAGGCAGATCTTGCCTGTCACAGGATGAAGGCTGCCGAGATCCTCGGCGACCTTGACGCCGCGATACAGGCAGCCCGGGAAGCAGTCGTCGCAGTGAATCCCCGATTCGCGCGTAACCATGCCGCCTACCTCGCCAGCCACGGTCGCGTCCTCGCCGTGGCCGGGCACCTGGACGAAGCGATGGAGATCACCGGTCAGGCGATTCTCCGCACTGCCGGGGTGGACTCGGCTCGGATCCGCAGCAACATCGGGCGGGCCGTCGACATCCTGGCCAAGCGGGACGCCGGGCCGACAGTGCGCGGGTTCGTCGAGTGGGCCCGGACATATCCCCTCGCAGGTGCGACCGCATGACCACCCCGTGGACGCTGACCGTCCATGCTGGCGGGCAGGACCCGGGGCGGTTACGTGAGCTGATCGAGCCGGTTTACGCCGAGGTTTACGCCGAGGCGCCGTACTGCGAGGGTCCAGACGACGTAGCCGAGTTCGCTGTCGGTTGGCCACGACGGGTTGGGGCGCCCGGATTCCACGCAGTCATTGCGACTGTCGACGATAGGCCGGTCGGGATGACGTTCGGCCATCCACTCGCCGCGGAAACTGGCTGGTGGGAGGGCCTTGTCGAACCAGCGCCGGATGAGTTGACCGCCGAGGACGGCCATCGGTCGTTTGCGGTGATCGAGTTGGCCGTGCTAGCCAGCCACCGCAGGCGCGGTCTGGGCCGTGCGCTGCATGACGGGCTTCTTGCCGGTCGGGATGAACAACGGGTGGTCCTTCTTGTCCGCCCCGAGCCGGAGGCAGCTCCTGCGCGCGCCGCGTATGCGTCATGGGGGTATCGAACGATCGGACGCCTCCGCCCCTGGGAGGACGCGCCGATGTACCTTGCGCTTGTTCGG
>NZ_CAUVXO010000043.1:0-2558 GCF_963555865.1 Protofrankia sp. Cr1 | reverse complement strand
ATTCTTGTTGCCGGGTGTTGAACAGGATTACCCCTGACATCTGCGACTGCTCACGGCCGGGTGGCCCGGGGGGATCTCACCCCCGGGCTCCCACAGAACGGAGCGTGACAGTCTCCCGTCACTCCGCTCTTCTCATCCAGTCCGTCAGAACTCGGTCATCCAGACCCAGTGGGCGAACAGGCGAGGCTGCCTGCGCAGCAGCCCGTTCCACCACCGTTTGGCCTTCTTGAACGACCTGAGCCGTTGGAACTTCCGCCTGGCCCAGCGCACCAGGTAGGTGTTGACGCGCCGTAGCAGACCGTCGAGTTCTGTTCGGTAAAACTTCCCGTAGTAGTTCATCCAGCCACGGACGACCGGATTCATCCACCCGGCGAGCGCCGCCAGATTGTCGGTGGTGCGCAGGTTGATCCGCCAACGTCGGACCACGCCCCCCATCTTCTTGAGGGCGTCCCTGCTGACCGCCGGAAGGAACGCGGCGAAGATACTTCTCCGGTCTTTCGTCGGAGCTTTCCTCGCCTGGAACGTGTACCCGAGGAAGGTGAAGGACGTGTTCTCGAAGGAGCCCTTCCTCCGCCTGTCCTTGCAATAGACGATCCTGGTCTTGTCGGGATGCAGTCGCAGCCCAACCTGTTCCATGCGTCCTGCCAGCGCGGCCAGCAGCCGGCGGGCCATCCCTTCGGTCTTACAATGCACCACCGCATCATCAGCGAACCGCTCGAACTCCACGGTCGGAAATTCTCGTCCCAGCCAGGAGTCGAAAGCGTAGTCGGGTAGCCCCGGGGAGTTTCACCCCGAGGCTCCCACGGAACGGAACGTGACAGTCTCCCGTCATTCCGCTCTTCTCATCCAGTCCACCGGTACGCGCGCATCCACGCCCAGTGCGCGAAGAGCTCGGGTTGCCTCTCGGTGAGCCCCCGCCACCAGGCCTTGAATCGCTTCCATGTGCGCAGTCGCTTGAACTTCTTACGAGCCCACCGCATCAAGTAGGTGTTGATGCGTTGCAGAAGGGAGTACATCTCGGACCTGTTGAACGCTCCGTAGTAGTTCATCCAACCACGTACAATGGGATTTAACCACTCGGCCAGTTCTTGTAGGTCCATGGAGGTGCGCCTGTGGACGCGCCATCGACGCGGTTCCTGGCTCTTGCTCTTCAGCGCCACCGGGCTCATCGCGGGCTGGAACGACGTGAAGATAGTTCCAGTTCTTCCCGATTTCGATTCCCTTGGACGGAACGCATACCCCAAGAACATAAACGAAATACACGGAAACTCGCGCCTTCGGTTGCTGTCCCCACAGTATACGATCTTGGTTTTGTCGGGATGCAACCGCAACCCGACGCTATCCAACCGGCCAGCCAACGCCGCCCACACCTGCCGGGCCTGACGCTCAGTCACACAGTGCACCACCGCATCATCGGCGAACCGCTCGAACTCCACGGTCGGAAACTCACGCTCCAACCAGAAGTCAAAAGCGTAATGCATGTAGAGATTCGCGAGCACGGGTGACACCGCCGACCCCTGCGAGGTCCCGCGGTCCCGCTCGACCACCGTTCCATCGGGCATCTGCACCGGCGCTTTCAACCAGCGCTTCACATACAACACCACCCATTTCTGGTCGGTGTTGGCCTCCACCGCCTTGACCATGAGATCATGGTCAACCGATTCGAAGAACTTCTGGACATCCAAGTCCAGTACCCAGTCCTTCTTCCAGCATCGCTCCCGGCACTTCTTGACCGCCATCAGCGGTGAACGCCCCGGCCGGTACCCGTAGGAGTCACGATGAAAGATCGCCTCCGTACGCGGTCGCAGTTGCAGCGCCACCACCGTTTGAGCGATTCTGTCGGCCACAGTGGGAATTCCGAGAATTCTCGTCCCCCCACCGTGCGGCTTCGGAATCTCGACCGCCCGCACCGGAGGCGGAAAGTAGCTCCCCGAAGACATCCTATTCCAGATCTTGTACAAATTGCTACTCAGATCGGCTTCGAAGTCCTCGACGGACTGCCCGTCCACCCCAGCGGCACCCTTATTCGCCTTGACGCTCTTGTACGCCTCCCACACGAGCCACTTCGATATTTCAAACGACTTGTCCTTCAGACCTGCCTTGCCCACTCGCATCCTCCCAGACCACGTCCGGTTGTTCGTGCGAACAAACCACGGATGAGCCAGCCCCTTCGCTCCACACCCATTACAGGTGCTTCGTCACTACTACGAGCTGGTCCGCCAGCGCGGCCGCATCGGTACTCGACGCCTCACAGTTTCTGCTGCTTGGCGCACTCCCTCTCGCACCCGTCCCTCTTTGCAGGAACGAGCACAGTATCGGCACGCGCCTTCCCACGTTTCGTGTAGTAGCCGCAGATCAGACTCGCGCCGCCTTCACGCCGGACACCGCCTGGCCAATAAACGGGCACCCGCCAGACTTTTCCTGAGGTTTTGCACATACCCCAGTTTCGATGCCGTCTCCTGTTTTTCGACGCTTCATCAACGGTTCGCTCTCGCTCGCCTTTCTGATCCCCGCCTGACGACTCTCACGCCGCCTTTTCCTCAATCGCTTCCCACAAC
>NZ_CAUVXO010000042.1:13925-24216 GCF_963555865.1 Protofrankia sp. Cr1 | reverse complement strand
GCCGAACGCCGGTCGATACGGCCGGACAACGGTGGGCGATACGCGCGGGTGACAACCCTCTGGAAATGTTGATTCCGTTGGCCGAGCGTAGGGGGGTGGAGCCGCGGTGACCGATGTCGGTACCGGTTTCCTGCAAGCGATCAGTGCGTTCGGAGCTACGCGGCTGGGCCATGCGACGGAAACATCCTGGAAGGACACGAAGTCGCTCGTCGCGACCCTGGGCGACGGTCTCGACGGCACGACGAAGCCGGCCTGGGAACAGCTGAAGGCCGCCATCGAGGCCGAGGCCGACCTCATCAAGCCGATCATCAAGAAGATCGACAGCCAGTTGAAGGTCATCGCGAAGATGGCATCCGACTCGGCTGCCGACGCCGGGATCGATCCGTTCACGGTGGGGATCGCGACGCGCATCGCGACCCGGATGGGCACGGCGCTCGTCGCGATCGACGAGGCCTTCAACATCGTCGCGACCCATCTGGCCACGACGAACGGCAATCTCGACACGACCCTGCGCGACCACCTCATGGGTATCTGGAACCCGTGGGCGCAGCCGTTCACGAACATGGGCGCCGACGCCGGCACGCTGATCGATGCCTTCGGTAAGACGGTGTTCAACATTGACCACACGACGAAGAAGCTCGGCGACCAGCTGACGTTCGGGCCGGCGACCGGCGAGCCCGGATCGTTCCGGCTCGCGGCGCGGCTCACCGACATCGCCGAGGCGAACTTCGGGGTGCTGCGCCTGAACCAGACGGTGCTCGAGGCGTTCGTGAGCTTCTCCCGCCGTGAGTTCCTCAACCCGACGGACGAGGAGAAGACAGGTCTCGTCGAGCGTGACAACAAGTGGTGGCGAGCCGATCAGGCCAACTTCGGCTTCCGCGTCTACACAGCCATCCGTCCCGGTATCCAGCAGGATCCGCTGCTCAGCAAGATCATGCCTGGCTCGCAGCCGCCTTCCACGATCAAGCCCTCCGCGGTCACGCTCGACTCGACCGACGGCTTCTACTTCGGCGACGGACTCGGCGCCGGCAACGAGAAGATCGTGTTGCCGGTCCAGTTCAACTTCCCCGCTGTGGATATCCGCGAGTTCGCGCTCGGGCTTGTGCGCAACCAGGCGCACGAGGTCACGGGCCTCGAAGTCACCACGATCATCGCCGCGAAGATCGGCGACGTCCTCGGCCTGCAGGTGGTTGGCGCAGGTGTCACGATCGCGCTCGACGGACAGCCGCCGAACCCGGCGATCTTCCCGTGGGTCGTGTCGCCGCGCTGGCCGGACGCCGTCGGCATCCGGGTCAAGGCGTCGGTCATCAAGGGCGGTGGTTACCTCGAACGCAAGCAACGCAAGTACGGCAACCAGACGATTACCGAGTTCAGCGGTGTACTGCAGCTCGAGATCCTCAAAGTCGGTGTCTTCGCCATCGGCATCCTCAGCCCCGACCCGTTCTCGCTCGTGCTCGTCATGGGGGTGCGCTTCCCGACCGCAATCGAGCTGACGTTCGGATTCACCCTCAACGGCGTCGGCGGCATGCTCGCCCTCAACCGCACCGTCGACACCGACCAGCTCGTCGCGGGCATGAAGAACCACTTCATCGACCGCGTGCTGTTCCCGGACGATCCGATGGCCGAGGCGCCGAAGCTGCTCGACCAGGTGGCCAACGTCTTCCCATACCACAAGGACGGCTTCGTCGTCGGTCCGATCGTCGAGCTCGGCTGGGGCTCGCAGGCGAAGATCGTCGAGGCGAAACTCGGCATCGTCCTGGCGCTACCCGACCCGAAGATCATCCTGCTCGGCGCCGTGCGTGTGCGTGCCCCTGCCAAGGATGCGCCGCTCACCGACTTCCGCTGCGAGGTCTACGGCGAGATCTCCACCGATCGGTTGCTTATCATCGCGTCGCTGCACGATTCGAAGATCGCGGGCATCAACGTGTCCGGCGACATGGGACTGCTCATCCAGTGGGGCGGCGGCGGAGCGTTCGCGCTGTCCGTCGGTGGATTCCACCCGAGCTACAAGGCCGAGGTGCCGCCGGCGCTCGCCACGCTCGATCGCCTCACGATGGACATGTCGGCGGGCAGGATCGTCAAGATCACTGTGCAGGCGTACTTCGCGGTCACCGCCGGAGCGGTGATGGCCGGCGTCCGCGGCGATCTGAAGGCCGACGTCGGCGTCGCGAGTGCGCACGCGTGGCTGCAGCTCGACATGATCTTCCGCTGGGTGCCGCACTTCGGCTTCGAGATCGACATTGCGGTGGGCATCGAGATCGAGGTCTTCGGATGCAGCTTCGCCTCGATCTCGTTCTCCGGAAAGCTCCAGGGCACGCGCCCGTGGTCGATCGAGGGAACCGCGACGGTGGACGTGTGGTTTCTGCCGACGTTCCACTTCGACCTCGGCCCGGTCACGTGGGGCGAGCCCGCGGTCGAGCCACCGCCGAAGGTCAAGGTGCTCGCCGAGGTCAAGAACGCGCTGGACAAGAAGGAGTCGTGGAAGGCGCTGCTGCCGCTCGACGGTGACATGCTCGCGGTGCTCGGACGGGTTGACGACGACGGCATCGTCGCGCATCCGTTCGCAGTACTCGAGGTCTCGCAGACCCGCGTCCCGCTCGAGACGCACATCGACCGTCTCGGGAGCGCGGAAGTCTCGGCGAACCGGCTGCACCTGGGACTGCCGTCGACGAGCATCGGCACGGTCGGGGCGGTCTCGACCGTGACCGCCCCGTTCTCGCCCGGCCAGTTCCTTGCTCTTACCGGCGAGGCCCTGCTGTCGAAGTCCGGCTTCGAGAACATGCCGAATGGCTGCCGCATGGCCACCTCGACCACGCCCTCGGCCGGAGCGAGCAAGGATGGCACGGTCAGGTGGCGGACTTACTTCCGTGGCTACGACAAGCCCGCGGAGGATCTGCGTTTCAAGACCGCGATGTTCAACGAGACGCTCGTGGGGCACTCGCTCATCTCTCGCGGGCTCGCGGAGAGGGACAACCCGTACCTGTCCCGACAGGAGAAGGTGAATCCGGATCCGTCGACCAAGCCGTCTGTCAGCAACGCCGGCACTGCAACCGTCCGGCGGGTCGACGACGGAACCCAGGTGCTCGCCGACCTCGGCGAACTGTCCGCCGCGGAAGCGAGTCGCGTGGCCGAGGCGGTCAACCTCTCGGGTGCGGGCAACCTGACCGCCGTTGCCGTGGGAGCGATGTGATGGCGGACTTCGACGCGGTCAAGGGCATCCGCGGACCCAAGCTCTCGGACCTCGCCGAACACGTGAACGACGTGCTCGCGGTAAAGCTCGGCGTCGGCGAGGAGTACGAGGTCGGCACGCTCGAACTCGACAGGTTCGACTTCGTCGCACGCGTGCTCAGCGGTCTGAGCGCTGCGATGCAGTCGCCGGCTCAGGGCACCCGCCCGCGGACGACGATCACCGTCCCGATCAACGACGACAAGGGCGGCAGCGACACCGCTTCGCGGACGATCACGCTGTACGGTCCCGGCGACGTGCTCGGGGTCGACGAAGGGCAGATCGTGAGGCGGTACCCCGCGCCCGGCAGCACGAACGCGGAGGAGACCTACCAGGCGCACATCGAGTTCGACCGCCCGGAACTGCCCTGGGTCTTCAGCGCCCAGACACCGTCGGACCGGATGTCGGCGTGGCTCACGCTCGTCGTGCTCGAGACCACCGAGATCGAGTGGGAACCGGCGCAGGCGGGGCTGCTGCCGGTCATCTCGGTGGCGGCGGACCGGCTGCCTCCGCTGGCCAACACGTGGGCGTTCGCGCACGCGCAGGTGTCGGGTGCACCGGCGTCGCTGGAGACTCGGCTCTCGACCGCGTACGCGCCCATCAACATCTCGCGGCTCGTCGCCTCTCGCGTGCTCACGCAGGAGACGAACTACACCGCCTGCCTCGTGCCCACGACGAAGGCGGGCGTGGCCGCGGGTCTGAACCTGCCGTCCGGCTCGCTCAGCCCCGCGTGGTCGGCGGGCGATGGCACTGTGCGGTTGCCGGTCTACGACTCGTGGGAGTTCCGCACGGCGCCGGACGGGGATTTCGCGAGGCTCGCTCGTCGGCTCGTCGGGATCCACGCACCCTGGGGCATCGGCCGGAGGATCATGCAGGCGTCTCGTCCAGGCGCCCCGCTCTCAGATTTCGATCCAGCGGCCGAAGGCAGCCGTCAGGTCATCCGGTGTGCGCTCTACTCGCCGAACCTGACGCCGCCGGGCAGCCCGAACGACAGCGCCGCGTGGCCCGCCGCCGAAGTCGCCCAGTTAAAGGACGCGCTCGAACGTCCGGCCATCATCGAGGGGCAGAGCCCCCACAACCCGGGCGCCATTCCCGACCTGCCGATCGTCGGTCCGCGCATCTATGCGAAGGCTCATCGCGCGAGTTCGACCTTGCCGGCCGCCGGTGACTGGTTCGCGGATCTCAACCTCACTCCCACCAACCGCGTCGTGGCGGGTCTGGGCACACGGGTGGTCATCAAGGATCAGGAACCGCTTATGCAGGCCGCATGGGCGCAGGTCAGCGAGATCGACAAGGCCAACCGCGCGCTCGCCCTCGCCGAACTCGCCCGCAAGTTGGCAGAACGCCTCCATGCGCGGCTCGACGGGATCGATCCGGGTCGGCTGTTGATGTTCATGCGACCGCTCGCTCCCCGTGTCCGGCTCGACGGCAACCAGCTGACGTTGGCGGGTCTGGTATCGCGTAGCGCGACACCACCGGCCGCGCTCGACAGTGCCTTCCGGCGAGCCGTGCGTGACACCGGGCCGCTGATGCGTCGCTTCGGAACCGAGCAGGCGTCTGCGGTGGCCGGCATCGCGGCGCAGGACGGTGCTGCCCGCGACTTCAGTCGTGTTTACGTTGACCTCGAAGGCATTTCGGCTCTGTCCGAGACGGCGATCCGCTCGCTCGATCTCGACCTCGCGGCGCGGGAGTTCGGCATTGCGCCGGACGAAGCAGTCAACCAGGTTCGCGCCGGAACCGAGACGCTGTCACAGGAGCCCTCGCTGGCCACTGCCGTCACACAACCCGAGTCCTGGGGCGTGGCCGATGCCACGTTTCTTCCGGGCGAGTTCGTCGCCGAACGCGTGGCCGAGGCGATCCGCATCAATATGCCGCAAGACGCTGCGGCGGATCCTGTGCGCGCACGCTCCCTCGGCGGACTCGCCGCCGGACTTGCCGCCAGCAACATCGGCGATGCCGTTCGATGGAAGCGAATCGCGCTCGACCTCGAATCAACCGTGACCAGAACTCTCGCCGAGCAGCACCAGCAGGGCCAGGTCGACGGGCCGGTGGTCGTGCCCGGCGGACCGGGCCGCGGGGTCGTGATCGACCGCGTCGGCGGCCCGGTGATTCCAGGCGAGATCAACGCCGGGCCCGGACGGATCGCACCCGGAAGGCTGGCGGCGCCAGGGGGCGGCGGAGCCGTTCTGCGCGCCAACGTCGCGCGGGTCCCGCTCGGAGTCGAGCGCGCTGCCGCGACGCGGCGTCTCTCGGTCGACGCGCGCGGCGAGATCTTCGCACCGATCAGGCGTGTGGTTTTCAACCCCGACCTGCAGGCACGGGGCGCCCTCACCGAGGCCCAGCGACTCGACGAGTTCCGGTCCCCGTCCGGCACCGCTCTCGCGGCGGTCGTCGCGAAGGCGGGCCGGATCGAGATGGCCGACGTGCGCACTGCGCTGTCGGGCGTGCTGGCCGCCTCCGGTGTCAACGACCTCGCGGTGACCCCGGCGCGCTCGCCGCTCGCGGTGACAAAGTCCGACCTGCTCGTCCGGCTCGATCCCAACCGTACGGTCCTCGACGTGACGAAGGGACGCGTCAAGGTCGGTGCGCTCGCGTTCGACCCGTTCCTCGACGGACTCATCCGGCCGATCATGGCCGCGCCGTTGTTCAAGCGGCCGATGTACAAAGCGCTCTACGAGTACGACCCCGAGTGGCTCGTGCCGGGACTGGGAACGCTTCCCGAGCCCGAGCTGGTGACGCTGCTCGCGGCGAACGACGTGTTCATGGAGTCGTTCCTCGTCGGTCTGAGTGACGAGATGGGCCGTGAGCTGCTCTGGCGCAACTACCCGACCGACTCGCGAGGGACGTACTTCCGGCGGTTCTGGAACCCAGCGAAGGACGAGCTCACTGTCGACATCCACCGCTTCGCTCGCACTCCGCTCGGGCGCCACGTGGTCTCGGGCCCGCCGGGACAGTCCGGGCGTGCCGTCGTGGTCATCCGCGGCGAGGTCGTCCGGCGTTATCCCGACCTGACGGTCATGGCACTGCGCCAGGAGCAGGATGCCAACGGCAACTTCGTGCTGCGCGACGGGTACCCCGTGCTGCCCGAGGAACCTGACGGTGCAACGACCGCCGCGAAGTCGTTGTTCACCGCGATGCTGCCGCCGGACATCATGCTCGCCGGTCTGGACATCACGATCGACGAACTGCGCGCACCGGGCTGGTGGATAGTGATCGGCGAGCACCCGCAGGCACCGCGGTTCGAGCGCCAGGATGTCGACCTGATCGGCCACGAGGTGCGGTTCGTCAAACCGAAGCACTCGGACGCCTCGTGGCACGGTGGCGAGGAAGCATCGGCACGGCTCGCACAGCCGACACGCATCGCCTTCGAAGCCGTCGACTTTCTGAAGGACGCAGGCTAGGAGACCACATGGCGGAGATACCCCAGCAAGTACTCGATGCGCGGGCGACCGTCGCCCGGCTGCAGGTGGAGCGTGACCTGCTCGTGGCCGAGGCCGCCCGCGAAGGCGCTGTGAACCACGACCGGCTCCTCGACGTCGACCGCCGTATCGGGGTCGCCCTCGACGGAGTCCTCGACCTGTTCGACCCATGCGACGCCTCGCCGTCGGTACCACTGGTGCTGCTGCCCGTCCGGCTCGAAACGCGCTTCAAGGGCAACCAGTTGCTGGTGCGGATCTTCCCCGACAGCGTGCACGTGGATGACCTGCAGCGTGGTCTCACGCCGGACGAGATCGCGGCCGGACGTGGTTACTGGACGAGCGTCTGGAGCGATCCCGTTCCCGACACCGCGTGGCCGCAGTTGGTGAAGGCTGTCGGCGTCGCCCGCGCAGAGTGGGTCGCGCACGTGTGTACTCCGACCAACCTCGGCGACCGCGGCGCCGGTGTCCCACAGTTCGCGGACCCCGAGACAGCGGGTCCGCGAACCATCACGGTGCGCTCGTTGCCCGACCGGTTCGTGGTGCTCGCCGTGCACGGCGAGCAGGTGTCGAAGACTGTCGGCAAGGTGGTCCCGCGCGACCTGTCGTTGTCGCCGATCCCGCAGCCGGGCGATGCGTTCGCGCCGACGCCGGACGCGTTGAACGTGCCGCCGGCAAGCGAATGGCTCGTCGATTTCGGCAAGGCGGTCGAGGTCGGGATGGCCGTCCGGATCGATCTGCAGGGTGGGGCCGGTCCGATCGATCGGGTCATCGCGATCGGCACGCGGCCCAGCCTCAAGCCCGAAGACGCGGCGGCCGAACTCGAGGCACTGTTCACCGGGCACCGGTTCAGCCAGGGACTCGGGCTGCTCGCGCAGGGCACGGCGACGAACAACAACGACTCGTCGCGTTCACCGTTCCAGCCGCGGCGGGCCCCTGTGCCGCCATCGTTCGTTCCGGCGACGACCCGCGACGGCTCCGACACCGCTGCGGCGGCGAAGGCGCTCGGTGTCGACGCCCGGGTGCTCACCGGTCTCGTCGGCGACGGCGTGGGCGAGCAGGCGGTGGCGCGCGCGGTCAACACCGCGCTCTGGACGCCGGGCTGGGGCGAATACATGTACGGCGTGCAGAAACGTAAGGTCGCTGGACTCGACGATGCACAGCGTGAGTCGGCCCGCGAACTCTTCCGCGATCATGTGCGGGGTCAGGGAAACGCACCTGCTCTATGCATCGGGGCGCAGCCCTATGGACTTCTCACCGTGTCGAACGTCGCCGCCTGGAGGCCCAAAGCCGGTGAGAGCACAGCGGGCATCAAGAACGTGCTCGATGCGTTGCTGCCGTACTGGCAGGCGGCCGCGCGAACGTCTGTGCCGAAGCTTCGTCCCGGCGCCGCCGATGTCGAGGCGACCCTGCTCGAGATCATGGGATCAAGCCCGGTCATGCAGGGGTTGCGGGTTCGTCCGGTGTTCGACGACGACGCAACCGATGCAGCACTCAAGGCGTTCGGATTGAGTCGCAGGGCCTATGAGGCCGAGCAGACGATGCGTAAGTGGGCGTTCTGGCGACTGGGTCTGCGCGGCGAAGCCGCGAAGCTCGCACCGGGATCGCTGCACCAGCGGACAAGGCCGCTACCTCTGCCACTGGTGGACGAGAGCGACTCTGCGTTCATCACCACGATCCTCGCGGACTCGTCACAGGTGCCGAAGGTGGCGAGCGTGCTGCAGGCGATGCTCGCGCTCGCGCTGAAGTCCGACGAGGCGCGACTCGCCCGGTCCGCACCCGCGACGGTGCTCGGTCATCTCATCGACCTGTCGGATCTGACCGTCGCGCTCAAGACCAAGGCGTCGACGCTCGCGGCACAGGCAGGTGACGCTTCACCGGACGACGTGCTGCGGCTCGTCGACGAGATCCGCGCAACGGGCGTCACCGCGGCATCGACGTCGAAGCTGGCGACTTTCGAGCCGATCCCTGCCGTCCGGACCTCGCTCGGCGAGGTTGCGTTGTCGGCGCCGGTGACGCGCGAGGCGAGCACGTTCGCGTCCGAGGTCTTCACCGGGTGGCTGCTGCAACTCGGCTACCTCGGCGAGGTGCGGTCGGCGATGCAGGCGCTCGTGGGTACGGACCTCGCGACGCGACGCAATGCGGTCGCGTCCGCGCTCGACTGCTCGAGCCACCGCCTCGACGCATGGATCAGCGGCGTCGTCAACGAGCGGCGCGCGCGACAGGCCGGAGCCTTTGGCTCTCGGGGACTGACGATCGGCGCCTACGGCGTCGTCGAGGATCTCGTTCCGGACGTGCGTCGATCAGGGGACGGCTGGATCCACGCACCGTCGACGAGGCACGCCGTGGCCGCGGGAATACTGCGCAGCTCGCACCTGTCGCACCTGTCGCAACAGGGCAACGGACCGTTCGCGATCGACCTTTCGAGCATGCGCATCCAGAAGGCTCACGGACTCATCGAGGGAGTGCGCTCGGGCCAGCAACTCGGCAGCCTGATCGGCTACCAGATCGAGCGCGGCCTCGCGGCGAAGGGCCTCGCCCGCCTGCAGCTCAGCCTGCGCAATCTGGCACCACTCGTGGCGCGCCGGCTCAACGACGCCGACGGTGCCGACGACTCGGCCGCGAAAGAGGCGATCGCGGCCGACAACGTCGTCGACGGTGTACTGCTGCTGCACAAATTCCCGCCGGACGACCCCGCAAAGCTCGCCACGCTGAAGCCACTGCTCGATGCCGAGCCGGTGAATGCCTACCTCGAGCCCGGCCAGTGGAAGCCGCTGGTGGCGGACGAGTGGAACGCCGTGCAGCAGGTGCTGCGGGATGCAGCCGAGACGATCGATGCGGTCGCCGACATCATGCTGAGCGAGTCGGTACTGCACTATGCCGGCGGCAATCCATTCCGCGCTGCGGCCGCCATGGACGCCATGTCGACCGGAGCGAGTCCGAACGACACCATCGACGTGCTCGAGGCACAGGACAGCGGCGACCGGCTCACGCATCGGGTGCTCGCGGTCGTCGGGGCGAACCCGCCGGCGAGCGGGTGGAACACGTTGACGCCTCGTGCACTCACCGAACCGCGGATCGAGTCGTGGGCGGCGGCGCACCTCGGAGATCCGGCGAAGATTGTGGTTGCCGACACCGACACCGACACCGACACCGACCCGATCACCCTCGATCAGGCTGGTCTCGCCGCGCTCGACCTGGTCTTCTCGACCGATCTGCCGGCGCTCGAACGTCTGTTACGCCAGCGGATTCCGGCGCTGGGAGATGCCGAGATCGCGGTGCGACGCAATCCGGCCTGGCCAGCCGATCGGCGTGCGCTCGGTCAGACCCTTCGGCTGGCAAGCGTCCTGCGGTCGATGATCGCGGGCGCGAGTCCGGTGCTGCCGGCCGACCTCGCCCGCCCCACCGATCCGGCGAGCAGGGACCTCACCGCGGCACTCCCGGAACTGATCGGTCGGGTCACCGCCCTGGCGGCAGGCTTCGCTGCTGCGGTCCAGGCGGCCGAACCGACGCTGCACCAGCTGCCGCCCGACGGCATCTCGGCGTCCGAGGCGGACGCCGTGCCTTTCGTCGCGGCTGCGTACACGCTCGCACCGTACGGTGTCCCGCTCGCGCCCTTCGCCGGACGTCCGCTCGACGTGTCCTGGAC
>NZ_CAUVXO010000042.1:9134-13802 GCF_963555865.1 Protofrankia sp. Cr1 | reverse complement strand
CGCTCGCACCGTACGGTGTCCCGCTCGCGCCCTTCGCCGGACGTCCGCTCGACGTGTCCTGGACCGGGCTCGCCTGGCAGGCCGCTGCGACGAAGGCTGCGGCGGCGCAGGCCATCGCCGCACAACTGGCGGCGCTGCCGGCCGATACGCCCGCGCCGCTCGTGCTCGACAAGGCGCAGGAGGTCGTGGGCGCGCTCTTCGGCGATGGATTCCTCGTGGTTCCGCTGCTCGCGCCGGGCGCTTCAGCCGCGACCGATCCGTTCGTGCGGGCAGCCACCGAGCCGGCTTTCGTGCAGCCGAAGGCCAGCGAGGTGCGCAGGTTCGTCCGCGACGCGGGCACGGTGCGCCAGCAGGTCACGCGACTGTCCGAGTCGCTGATGCTGTGCGGGGCACTCGGCAACGCGCGTGCCGTGTCGGTCGTGCAATTGGCGGAGCGGGTGCCGGACGACCCGAATGTCGGGCCCCTGCCGGATCACCCAGCCGTCGGCACCGACCAATGGCTTGCCGGCGCATTGTCGCCTACTCGTCCGTGGCCCAAGAACGGCGCAGTCCACGCGGTGCTGGACGCGGTCGGCGACGTGACCGAGGCAGCGTCGTTGGCGGGTCTGGTGATTGACGCGTGGGTCGAGGACGTGCCGTACCAGGTGTCGCCCGATGCCAACCCGGACGATCCGCGTCCGAACAAGGCACGCACCGGTCTTGCGGTGCGCAGCAACTCGGCCTCGTCGAGGCCTCCACAGACACTGCTGTGCGCGATCTCGCCGGACGGCGAGCGATGGACGACCGACGCGATAAGAGCTGTCGTCGAGCAGACGGTGGACCTCGCGCGCGTCCGCATGGTCACGCTGGAACGGCTGTACGGACAAGGCACCGTGCTTCCCGCTATCTACACCCGGACCACGTCGCTGCAGGGCGAGAAGGTGCCCGACTTCGCGTTGCTCGCGTCGTCGAAGCTCACGACCATTCCGTTCGTGAAGGAGCTGAAGCGGTGATGTCCTTCTCGTTCGATCTTTTCGCGAGCAAGATCGCAGCCGAGAGCCTCTCGCTGATCTTCTTCGACCCTCCGGGCCTGACCCGACTCGAACCGCAATCGGTTTCCGGCGATCCGCAGCACGGAGCGCACGCGGTCGTGGCCGACCCGCTGTGGCTTCTCGGCCGGCAGTGGCAGCTGGGGGAGTTGCTTGGCGAGGACACCGGATCGCCGGTCTCGGTGCGAGTGCAGCGACGTGCCCTGCCGATCACGGCGTGGGCACCTGCTGGACGCATGGACGGCACCGACAGTGAAGTGGCCCAACCGAAGTGGCGGCCGTGGCCGGCCGGCGCGATCCTCGATGAGCTCGTCGAACACACGCCACGTGCCGGCGCCGAGGACGGATTGCGATGGCGGGCCGAATCGGGCGCACAGCTCGCCGAGATGCTTCGGGAGGCCGGCCACGCCGATGCCGCCGGCGCACTGCTCGCCGCGCATCCGCTCACGCTGGCGGCCGACCCGTCCGATCCGACCGGGCGGCTTGATCCGTCTGCCGAACTGATCTTCAATGCGCTGTCGGGGGCAGTGCCGGACGGAGGCGCCGCACGGGATGCGCTCGGTTCCGGGCAACCCGCCTGGGTGAGTGGATCCGCCGATCCCGCCGGGGCACAGGCCGTCGCCGACGAATGGCTTGCGTGGGTGCTGGGATCACCGGACGCAGGCGGCGCATGGACGACCACCCGGCTGGAACATCGCTTCTGGCTGCGGTTCGGTCACGGCGACGTCGTCGTCGTGCTGCGGGCGGTGGCTTTCGGGCAGGGTTCGGCCCGCTGGCACCACTTCGAATGGATGCCGGACACCGCGGTCGCGCTCGATGGCGACGCGAACCTGCCCCGGGTCGAACCGGTCAGCGACGTCATGCTCGCAACGCCGCTGCGTTACCCCGCTCAACCCGCCGACCGGTACTGGCAGCTCGAGGATTCGTCGGTCGACGTCGGTGCGATCGAAGCGCAACCGCACGACCTCGCGCGGCTGTGTCTCGCCGAGTACGCGCTCGTGAGCGGCGACGACTGGCTCGTCGTTCCCGTCGACGGCAAGCTCGGCGCGATCAACCAGATCCTGAAGGTGACCGTGACGACCACGTTCGGCGAGGAACTCGACGTGCCCGAGGCGGCAGCCGAGCGCCGCGAACGCGGCTTCCGCATGTTCGAGGTCACGGCTGCGTCCGGTGACGCACTGGGTGGCGTCGTGTTCCCGCCCGTTGCGGCCAAACCGCTCGTTGGCGATCCGGTCGAGGAGGTTGCGTTCCTGCGGGACGAGACGGCGAACATGGGTTGGGCGGTCGAACGCGTCGTGCCCGGCCGCAGTGGCGATCCGCGAACCCGTTCGGCCGAGCCTCGTCCCGCCCGTCCGGTTGCGCCGGACGGAGTCGACCCGACGGACGTGATGTACGAGTTCCAGGTGCCGGTCCCGCGGCACTGGATTCCCCTCGTGCCGGTGCAGACCGAACCGGGCGCCGTGGGCCTGCGCAAGGGCGCGATGCTCGACGAGAACCAGCAGCCCGTGCTCGCGCGCAGCCTGCTCATGCAACCCACGCCGTTGACCTTGCCGAACGAGGAGGTCCCGCGCGAGGGCATCACGGTGCGTGCAGTTCCGGTGCTCGCACGCAGGCCGGACGGAAGTTACGCCCGATGGACCGGTCATCGCATCCAGACCGGACGAGGGGAAGGCAGCAGTGGCCACGCGAGCGACGAGGCTCGTCCGGCGCGACGACCACTCGACGACGCCTGAGGGGCCCGACGCGGGAGGGGCCCGACGCGGGAGGGACCGATGGTTGAGTCGCCGGTGCCTGAACCCGGCGCAGGTCAGCTGCCGGGTCGGGACGACCGTCCGGTCCCGAAGCGCACTACGTCGGCGGTCTCGCCGCTAACGAGACGCTCGAGCGACCTCGACGGAGCGATGCCGAGCCGATTCAGCAGAACCGAGCGGTACAGCTCGAACTGACGTCGCGCCTCGCTCACGTTGCCCTCGCGAAGGTGGGCCTCGATGAGCACCCGCTGGCCGGTTTCGCGCAGCGGGTCAGCTGCGACCGCGTACATCGCCGCGTCGATGGCTTCACCGTGTCGGCCCGCTGCCGACAACCGACGACACAGGGCCTCGAGCGCGTGCAGGCTCAGTTGCCGCACCCGCTCGCGCTCGAACAGGAGCCATTCTTCGTCCCAGCCGGGAAGAAGTTCGCTGACGAGCACCGGGCACGGCCAGTCGATCGCGGCATGTCCATCGTGCATGAGGGAATGCGCGCTGCGGCGAAGATCCTCGATGTCGACGTTCACGTCGGCCACGAGCGTGATCGTGTTGCCGACGGTCTCGATGACCTCGCCGAAATCCGACCGTGCCCGCCAGAGCGCACTGCGCAGGTTGGCCGACGTCCGCTTGGGCGAGGCATCGGCCCACAGCACCGCCGACATCTCCGATCTGGTCAGCGGACGGGCCTCCACTGCCAGCAGGGCGAGCACGCGCGCGACATTCGTCTGTACGCGAATCGGCACGTCGGCGACGCGAACCTCGAAACGTCCCAGGACGCAGATGCTGACCGATCGCGCCAACTGCGCCGACGGTGGCACGCTGACGAGGCATGGATGGTTGTCGATCGTCATGCTTCCCCCTTGCCGCAGGCGTAGCCCACATGCACATGACAGCCGTCAGCGTCCCACAAGGACTGGATATTGTCAGTGTCGAACGGCAATGCCACGATCAGCAAGCATCGACCGCGGGGGAGACGAGAGATCATGGCCCGATTCGTGGGCTACTGGGCCCTCGATAGTGGCAGAGTTTCGTATTCAGCTGTCGCGTATCCGCGGCTTCTCGGCCACTGATCGTTTTCATGTCGAGACTGGCCACGACTTTAGGTCATGCGAGCTCACCGACCGGGTCGAAACCGAGCCTGTCGCGGTAGAAGAGGAACGAGGTCTGCCAAGCCCCCTCTGCAGGGTCGGAGGGCAAGACGCTTGAGTTCAAGCGCGATCTATCCTCACCGGCCGGCGTGGTCAAGAGTGTTGTGGCGTTCGCGAACACCTCCGGTGGGGTGCTGGTCATCGGCGTCGACGATGGCAGCCGGCATGTCCGCGGTGTACCCGAGCCGTTGGATCTGGAGGAGCGGCTGGCGAACGTGACCAGCGATCAGATCGCCCCGCGCCTGGTACCCGAGATCGAGATCATCCCCTGGCGCGGCACCCATGTCGTGGCGGTTGAGGTGTTCCCGAGTCCCACCCGGCCGCACTACCTCGCCAGCACGGGTCTCGACGCCGGGGTCTATGTGCGGGTCGGTTCCACCAACCGTCGCGCCGATCCCGATCCCGATCTCGTCGAGGAGCTACGGCGCTACGCGCGCGGCGAGGCCTACGACGAGCAGCCGTTGCCGGAACTGGACTCGGAAGCGGTGGACTTCCGAGCCGCTTCCGAGTTGTTCGCGCCGGTCCGGAAGCTGCGCCGGGCTGACCTGGACACGCTGCGGCTGCTCACGGTCCACCAAGGACGCACCGTCCCGACCGTCGGCGGGGTTCTGCTGTTCGGGCACGACAGGGCGCGACTATTTCCTGACGCCTGGATTCAAGCCGGGCGTTTCGCCGGCACCAACAAGAGCCGACTTCTGGACCAGACCGAGATCCGGTCACACCTGCCCCAGGCGACCGAAGATG
>NZ_CAUVXO010000042.1:6918-8672 GCF_963555865.1 Protofrankia sp. Cr1 | reverse complement strand
CCATCGGCTTCATCCAGAAGCACAGTCTGCACGGAGTGGAGATCAACGCGGTCGCCCACGCCGACTACCGCCAGCACGGCGCGCCGATACGGGTGGCCATCTTCGACGACCGGCTGGAAGTCGAGAGCCCGGGCCTGCTGCCGTTCGGCCTCACCGTCGACGACCTCCACCGAGGGGTGTCGAAACTGCGTAACCGGGTGATCGGCATCCGGTTCCGCGTCACCTTGTTCACCACCCGCGTCGCCGCGCCGACCATGGATGAAACCGACCAGGCAATCCTCAACGTCCTCACCGAAAACGGCGCCCCGACCAGCGAAGTCGCCGCGGCCATCAGCCTGTCGACCCGCGCCACTCGCACCCGGCTGGCCCGGCTCGTCGAACGCGGATTCGTCCGGGAGATCGGCACCAGCCCCAGTGACCCGAGACGCCGCTACTACCCCGCGACCTGAACGACGACTACATCCCACGAACAAACGATCACCAACCGACCGCCGCAGCCGAGGAGCCTGCGCTTTTTCACGGTGGGTACCGTGTTCCTCGCCTGAAATTTCGTACAAGTGACGAGTAGGGCCGTTTCGCAAGAATCCGGGGAGCGGCTTCACGGTGCCGTCGGGTTTGTGGCCTCACCGGGTACGGGTAGATGTGGGCTCATCGGGAACCTGAAATTCGATGCCCCTGAGCTCGAAGGAGAGCGATGACTGAACGTGTAGATAATCGGAGCGCGAAGGGCGCTGCCGTCTATGTCCAGACCAATGATGTTGCCAGGAACGAGGCTGTCGCCTTCAGGCGTTCCGCGGACGGCATGCTTGCTCCGTTGGGGCGTTTCGAGACCGGCGGCCGCGGAACCGGAACTCCGCACCTGCCGTCGCAGAGTTCCGTTGTTCTCAGCGACGACGGTCGATGGCTCCTGATCACGAACGCCGGCAGCGATGACCTGTCCCTGCTCATGGCGGAGGACGACAGGCTGCGGCTCTCCGATCGTGTCTCCTCCGGTGGTGCCAGGCCGACGAGCGTCGCGGTGAACGGCGACCTCGTCTACGTGCTCAACAACGGCACGCCGAACATCAGTGGTTTTCGCCTTCGGGACGGGAGGCTGACCCCGCTCGAGGACTCGGCGAGGTCCCTGAGTGCCGGCAACGCGGATCCGGCCCAGGTGTCCTTCAGCCCGGACGGCCGGACGCTGGTGGTCACCGAACGTGGGACGAACAGCATCAGCGCTTATCGGATCGACGAGCGCGGCTATGCCGAGGGTCCCACGACGATCCCGGCCGCTGGACGGACTCCCTACGGCTTCGATTTCACCCCGCAGGGCTCGATGATCGTGACTGAGGCCTTCGGTGGTGAGGCCGGTGCCGCGGCGGCTTCCTCGTATGCCGTGGCGGGCGCGGGCCGGCTCGCTGCGGTGAGTGGTTCGGTCGGCGACACCCGTAGCGAGGTCTGCTGGGCCGCTGTGACCAGGGACGGGCGGTTCGCCTACGTGACGAACTTCGGTGATGGAACAGTCTCGAGCTATCAGGTCGCCAACGATGGAGGGCTCACGCTCCTCGAACCGGTGGCGGGTTCGACCGGGAGGGATGCGAAGGGCATCCGTGACGAGGCCATCACCCCCGACGGCCGCTACCTGTACGCGATCGACACCGACGGCCGCCGGGTTCTCGGCTGGGCGGTGGGGCAGGATGGTCGACTCGCGCCGGTCGGCGCGTTCGAGGGCGTTCCGCAGACCGTTGCCGGCCTGGCCGCACGTTGATCATCGG
>NZ_CAUVXO010000042.1:2158-6715 GCF_963555865.1 Protofrankia sp. Cr1 | reverse complement strand
CAACGATCGCCGCAGAGAAGTCGGGCGCCCTCGTGTAGGACGTGGTGCCGGTGGCGGGCAACGAAAAAATTCAGGGGAATGTCGGCTCGGTCCCGCTCGCCTTCCACAACGAGAACGCCTTTCACCTGCACTGCCCAGACTTCGTCGTGCTGTTGTACCTTCGAGCCGACCACGACGCGGCTGCGGCGCTGCGCACCGCCTGTGTCCGCGTCGTGCTGCCGCGGCTCACGGCTGCGACCCGGGCCGCGCTGGCAAGCCGCTGGGGTCACCGTCTAGCTTGACGTGATGATTGCGTCAATCTATCGTCGATGCATGCTCTACCCCACTCCGGCCCTCAGACCTGCCGACGATCAGGTGCTCAGCGAGATCGACGGCATGCGGGATGCGCTGCGGCACCACATCCAGACCATGCCGTTGAAATGGACTGAGGGGCTCCGGAAGTTCCTGATCGCCGATGCAGTCGCAGCCTCGAACTCCATCGAGGGCTTCAAGGTAGCCACGATCGACGTCGAGGATCTGATGGATGGCGAGCGAGATGTCGAGATCTCGGAGGAGAACCGCGAGGAGACCCTCGCCTATCAGCGGATGATGACGTATATCCAGACGCTCCACGCTGCCGAGGACTTCAGCTACAGCAAAGGCCTACTCAACGCTCTGCACTGGATGTTGCAAGGCCACCGTCACGCCGTGCGCAAGCCGGCCGGGCAGTGGCGCCGGGGCCCCGTCTACGTCACCGACGCCCGCGATCCCGCCATCGCGGCCTACACAGCCCCGGACGCCGATGTCGTCCCCGCGCTGATGAAGGAACTCGTCGACTGGCTCAACGCCGACAACGGCACCCACCTGCTGGTGCGAGCGGCTATGGCACATCTGCACCTTGTATCCATCCACCCCTGGGCCGACGGGAACGGCCGGATGTCCCGTTCGCTGCAGACAGCTCATGATCGCCCGCGAAGGCGTCCTGGCCCCGGAGCTCTCGTCCATCGAGGCGTGGCTCGGCCGTCCCGGCAACACCTGGGAGTACTACCGCGAACTCACCGATCGGGGCCCGAAGTACCTTCCCGACCAGGACGTCTCCAGCTGGATCCGCTTCAACCTGACCGCCTACCACCAGCAGGTCCAGACCGTTCACGGCCGACTCGACCGCTCCGGGCGGGTATGGGGCGCACTCTCCGAATTCGCCGAGAGCACTGGTCTGGACGAGCGAGTGGTGACCGCCCTGCACGACGTGGCCATGGCTGGACGCGTCCGCCGCTCACGCTACGAGCACGCCGAGGGCCTGAGCCTGCAGCAGGCGCAACGCGACCTCCGCGACCTCACCACTGCCCAGGTTCTAGAGCCGGTCGGCCGAACCCGGGCCCGCTTCTACACGGCAGGCCCCCGTTTCCCTCAGCCGGCACTTGACATCGCGCACACGCCCATGACCTTGAGGAATCCATACGCCAGCTGACAAGCACAAGCGAGTTCGCTGAAGGCGGACGATCCCGCCCCGCCATCGGCAGCAGGAGGACGGCATAAAGATCGTAATCGGTGACAAGCCGCTCACCGTCGAGCAGTGGCTGACGCACTGGGTCGGTCACATCGCGCCGGGTCGGGTCCGCCCGTCGACGCTGGCGACCCGTGTGGGCGCAAGCGGGGCGGGAACTGCCCGCAGCGGCATAGCGGCGGGTTCGTCATCGTCCGGCCCAAGAGCCGCGCCGGAGCGCTCGCTTCCGGACACTGTCATCCTTCGCGGGCCGCGTCAGCGACCTTTTCCAGCAAGGTCCTGAACCGGGCGGTATTGGCACGCCCCAGATCCTCGATGATCTTGTTCTCGACCTCGGCGACGACGGCATCGGCACGGCGAAGAACCTCACGGCCGGCGTCGGTGAGGTGTAGCTCCTGCACGTGGCGGTGGCGTGGATGCGATCGGCGCTCCAGCTGGCCCCGGCTTTCCAGCCGGTCCGCCAACGAGGCCACCGCTTGCGGTGTGACGTTGAGGCGACGGGCCAGCTCCGCACCGGTGAGGCCGGGATCGGAATGGACGCTGATGAGCAGGGTGTAGTGCGCCACCGGCAGGCCCAGCGGCCGCAGCCGTTGCTCCTTAAGGGCCTGCACGGCGAGCTCCGCCCGCCGCAACGCCCACGTCACCCGATCCAGCGCGTCAGCGGATACCGGATCCTGATCATTACCTTCCACGCCGACAGAGTATGGCGCTGGGGTTCCATCAAACGCTTTGCCACCGCCAAGCCCTTCGGCCTCCGTCGGCGGGTGTCGCGCCATGGCGCTCTCGTCTCCTCCGCCTCGTCGGGCATCCGGGCCTGTCGGCTTGGCGTCCCGACCGGCCGGTCAGTCAGTTGATCTTCGTGGTGTCGTCGGCCAGGAGCCGGTCTCGGACGGCGGCCAGGGCGTGCGCCATCACGCCGGCCGGGCGGTCGAAGGTCGAGGCCGACAGTTGGGCGGGGCCGGTCTTGGCGGAGAAGGAGTGCGGGTAGGCGAACTCCCGCAGTCCTTCTCCGCCGTGCTTGCGTCCGTAGCCGCTGTCGCCCCGGCCGCCGAACGGCAGTGCGGGGTTCATCGAGAACACGAGGACGTCGTTGATGCTGGTCATGCCGGCGCGCAGGCGGCGGGCGATGGCTTCGCCGCGGTCGCGGCTGAACACGGCGCTGCCCAGCCCGTACGGGCCGGCGTTGATCCGGGCGATGGCCTCCTCGGTGTCGGCGACCTTGACGACCGCCAGGGTTGGCCCGAAGGTCTCCTCCGTCGCGGCGAGGGCATCGGCGGGTACGTCGACGAGGATGGTGGGTGCGACGTAGCGGTCGCCGGCCACGGTGTCGAGGCCGCCGACAGTGGCGGTCGCGCCACGGTCGAGGGCGTCCTGGATATGTTCCCGGATGACGGGGATCTGGCTGGTCAGCGGGACCGGTCCGATCTGCGCGTCGTCGTCGCTGCCGACCCGGATGCCGCGGGCGAGGGTGCTGATCTTCTCGACGAAGGCGTCGTAGACCGGCTCGACGACGTAGGCCACTTCCAGGCTGACACAGCCGTGCCCGGTGTTCTGCAGCGCGCCCCAGACGATGTGCGCGGCGGCGTCGTCCAGGTCGGCGTCCTCGGCCACGATGACCCCGTCGTTGCCCCCGAGTTCCAGCAGCATCGGGGTCACGGTCTGCGCGCATTGAGCAGCCACCGTCTTGCCCGTTGCGACGCTGCCGGTGAACGCGACCTTGTCCGGGCCGGCCGCGATCAGCGCCTGCCCGGTGGCCCCGTACCCGATGAGGTACTGCAGGACGGTCGGGAAGTCGGGCACGGCACGCTCCCAGGCCCGCACCAGCCACTGCCCGACGCCGGGCGTGATGTGGCTGGGCTTGAGCACGACGGCGTTGCCGGCGGCGAGCGCGTTGATGACGATGGCGCCGGGGGTCATCAGCGGGAAGTTCCACGGGCCGATGACGCCGACGACCCCGTACGGCTGGTATTCGACCCACGCCCGCTGGTTGGGTGCGACGGGCGCGGCCGGGACATCCCGGCGTCCCAGCACCCGTTCGGCGTTGTCGAGGGCGAACTGCAGGTGCGCCACCGTGGCGAGCACCTCGCTGCGGGCGTCGTCGACCGGCTTGCCGTTCTCCGCGTGGATGAGCGTGGCCACCTCCTCGCCGCTGCGGGCGATCTCACGCTGCCACGCCCGCAGCCGCTGCGCACGACCGTCGAACCCGAGGCCCCACCAGGCCCCGGCCACCTCACGGGCAGCGGCGACGGCCGCAGCTGCCTCCCGCTCGCCCGCAACCGGATACCGGGCCAGCTCCGACCCGGTGGCCTGATCGATGGAGACGACCTCCGTCCCATCGAACCCAATGACTCCGTCACGCGTCGCTGTTGGAGCACTGTTTGTCATGATCTTACCTGATTCCCTTCGACCATTGTCCGGGCAGCGCCCCGAGGGCCGCCTGCTCACCATGACTTCATGGTACACAAGCAGCTACTTTGTATCAAGTGTTTGATAACGCTAAGGCGCTTTGAGCGAGCGCGGGAACAGCGATCGGTCCTGCACCGGCCCCGAAGGCAAGAACCCAAGCAAGTCATCCACTCGGCATGCAAGGGTGCACGTAGGCCACGGCGGTCTGCCCTTGTCGCTGGCTCGGGCGGCGCGGAATCAGACGCCGCTGCTGCCCCGGTTCGTCACGTGTGCACCTCCGTTGCACTTGACTGGATCAGGGTCGCAGCAGTACCTTCACGGCCCGGCGCTCGTCCATAGCGCGGTAGCCCTCGGCGACCTGGTCGAGGGGCAGGGTCAGGTCGAAGACTTTGCCGGGATCGATCCGGCCGGCCAGTACCTGGCCGATGAGGTCCGACAGGAAGGCGCGTACCGGGGCCGGGCCGCCGCGCAGTCCGACGTGGGAGTAGAACAAGTCCTCGCCGGGGATGGTGACGTCGTGTGGGACGCCGACGAAGCCGACGTTGCCGCCGGGGCGTGTGGATCGTAGGGCCTGCTGCATGGACTCGTTGGTGCCGACGCACTCCAGCACGCAGTCGGCGCCGATGCCGCCGGTCAATTGGCCTGGGAGATCGTCAAGGCCCTCA
>NZ_CAUVXO010000042.1:0-1557 GCF_963555865.1 Protofrankia sp. Cr1 | reverse complement strand
GCTGACACGGGAGTTCTGACGTCGTTTCGGTGGCCTTCGGTGTGCATGCCCAGGCCGCCGAGCCGTCCCGGGAAGGGCCAACGAGAGGCAGCGTGTCCGTGAGAACATCTCCCCCCGCTGCGCAGAAATCCGGTACGAGGCTGACAGTCATGACCCGTGATCCAAGCCGTAACGCCTCGGCGAGTTCCTCAAGGCCCGCCGCAGCGAGCTGAGCCCCGCCCACGTCGGCCTGCCCGCGGGCGGCCAAGCCAGGCGGGTGACCGGCCTGCGCCGGGAGGAGGTCGCCCGGCTGGCCGCGATCAGCATCGACTACTACTGCCGACTCGAACAGGGCCGCATCCAAGCGTCCCCGTCGGTGCTGGCCTCACTTTCGAAGATGCTGCGCCTGGACGAGGACCAGCGCGCCTACCTCTACCAACTGGCCAGCCGGGACAGGCAACGCCGGTACCACCGTCCCACCCACCACGAGGTTCAGCCGCAGCTGCGGCGGATGCTCGACGACATGACGCGCACCCCCGCCTTAACCCCGCCTCGCCGATTCCCGACGCCTTCACCACCTTTGTCACCACCGTCCAGAACAACGGCATTCCCGACACTCTGAGTCATATCCTCGGTGACCTCGAGACCCTGCTGTCGACCATCGCAAATCCGGATGACCCGAACGCCTCGGCGCGTTCCGCGATCGACGCGTTGCTGGACATTCCGGAGCAACTGGTGCTGGCCGTGCTCAAAGCGCTCGACTTGCTGTTCGGCGCTGTCGTGACCCTCGCCACGACCATTGCCGACAACATCGTCGACGTGCTCGGCGCCTCGATCGATCTCGGACCGGTGAACACGATCTACGCCTGGATCCAGACCTCCAACGGGATCACGAACCCGGAGCCGATGACAATCGGCGGCCTGCTCTTCCTCATCGCCGGGTTCGTCGTCACGACGCTCTACAAACTCGTGAACGGAGTCGACCAGGCGCCGTTCCCGGGCGGGAAGTTCCCGGCCATTACCCCGCCGCCGTGGCATTCCGCTCACAGTCCGGTCGGGATTGGCAGCACAGACGATTCGCCATCCGACCCGACTACCAACCAGGCGATGCTCGCGCTCCAGACCGTGGCCGGTTTCGGCGGAGTGATCGGCGGCCTCGTCGAACTGGCGGCCGACCTCGCGCCCGCCCTCCAGGCCGAATACGGCGGTACCCTCGACACGATTCTGGCCATCCTGTCGACAGGCTTCTCGGCGGTTTGCTTCACGCTCATCCCGGCCTGCCCGCCGGTCACCGGCACGGAGTGGACGGGTGCGGATGGTGCCTGGTCGGGCGGTTTCGCCGTGGCGATCCTGTACACGCTGCTGTGCGTCGGCGCACTCGGGACGAAGCTGGCTGGGGGCAGCGACGTGGCCGTGCTGAAGAACTTCAGCCTGAAGAACGTCCCCGAAGTCGTCTTCGGGCCTGTCGTCGCGACGGTCTTCGGCGGTGCGCTCATGACCTGTTTCGGCGTCGGATTCGCCCTGGAACCGAGCAATCCCTACACCACCGCGATGACCGTGATTCCGCCGATTCCCGGC
>NZ_CAUVXO010000041.1:0-22997 GCF_963555865.1 Protofrankia sp. Cr1 | reverse complement strand
CTCCATGGTCGCGGGCCAGCCTGTGTCGGTCCACGCGCCGGCCAACGCGAGTCCCGGCAACGCCGTGGCCGGGCCAGGGCGCAGCGCGTGGGTGCCAGGCGCCTGGCGGAACGTTGCCGTGCGCTCGCGGGTCACGAACACCTCGATCGCCTCGGCGCCTCGCGCGGCCGGCAGCAGCCGGCGCATCTCCTCGACGAAGATGCCGCGAATCTCACTCGCCGGCCGGTCGATCCACTCGTCCGCCGCTGACAGGGAAATCGCCAGATACTGCATACCCGTCGTACCCGTACCCGTACCCGAAGGGCCGGCCGGCCCGGACCCTTGCGCGGAACCCGCGTCAGGCCCTGCCACGGCCGAGGACGCGACGGACCCGCTCGACGCGATACTCCGGCTCGACGCGGTGCGGTCGAAGACCCACTGGACCGGAGATCCGACCACGGCGAGGAACGGGCCCTCCAACACCTTGCGGTCATAGACCATGTGGACGTTGACGATCGGCGCGGAGCCGAGCTCGACGAAGCGCTCCTGGCCCTCGACCGCGCCGGCCGGCAGCAGCGCGGCGGCCGCCGGTGGGGGCACCGCGAGGATCACGGAATCGGCCTCGATGGAGCCACTGTCGGTGACCACACGCCAACCGGTCGCTGTTTTCGTCAGCTCACGAACCTTCACGCCGGTACGGACATCCGCCCCGAGGTCGGCGAGCTCCGAGGCAGCGGCGTCGCCGTGAAGCCGCTGGAGCGGGACGTCAGCCCAGCCGATGTCCCCGGCGTCCGCCCGCTCGAGCAGACCGGTACGCACAACCGTGGCGGCGAGACCGAGCGACGCCGAGTCCGCCGGGGCATTGAGGGTTGCGACGGTCAAGAGCTCCCACAGCGCCTCGATGGCTGCCGGGGACTGGCCCTGGCCGGCCAGCCAGCTACCGAACGAGGCACCGTCGACCTCGGGCCGGTTCGGGTCGAGCCGACCGAGCCGGTAGGCCGCGAGCGCCGCCCGTAGCCGCTGACCGATCGGGAACGCCCTGTATCCCAGCAGCGCCGGGGTCAGATGCAGCGGCGCCGGCCACGGGATGCGGGTGCGCCGCAGCCGGGCACGCGTACCGGACCCGGCAAGCAGCACCGGGACGTCCAGTCGGTCCTGCAGCGTCGTCAGGTGCTCGACCCCGAGCCGACGCAGGAACGCCCGGTAGGCCGTGCAGCAACGCATGAAGACGTGCTGGCCGGTGTCGACCCACCTGCCGTCCCGGGCGAATGAGGAGGTCGCCCCGCCCAGGCGCGGCCGTGCCTCCAGCACGGTCACCTCGGCACCGGCGTCAGCGGCGACCAGGGCCGCTGACAGGCCGGCCAGACCACCGCCGATCACGACAAGTCGGTGTCCCCCCTGGCCAGGGGTGCCGGGGCCGGGCAGCGGCGTCACCGGCAGGGGCGTCGTGGGCAGGGGCGTCGTGGGCAGGCTCATCCGACCGACACCTCCGGACGGCCGGCCAGGCTGCGGGCGGCGACCACGACCTTCTCCCACCCGGGCAGCGAGAGCCGTTCCGCCAGGACGGGGGTCGGGTCCATCCTGATCCGGCGGTTGAGTCGCAGGTAGATCCCGGCCATCGCGCCGCAGCAGGCGGCGCTGCGACGGTCGAGCATGCCCAGGAGCTTCAGGCCCCGCCCGTACCACTCGTCGGCGCGTTGTGCGCAGTCGCGCAGATATCCGACGAGTGCGTCGGATGGACCGCCGAGCTGACCATCTGGGCCCAGCACGAGAGTGATGCCGGCCTTGTCGAGCTCGGCCCGTGGCAGATAGATCCGGCCGGTGATCAGGTCCTCCCGGACATCTCGCAGAATGTTGGTCTGCTGCAGGGCAATCCCGAGTTCGTCGGCGACCGTGGGGGCATTGGAGTTCGCGTGCGCCGCCTCGGTGCCGAAGATTCCCAGCGACAGCCGCCCGATGGTGCCGGCCACCCGCCGACAGTATCCGACAAGATCGTCAAAAGTTTCGTACGTCACCCCCCGCAGGTCCATCTCGACGCCGTCGATCAGCTCGCTGAAAGCGTCGACCGGGATGGGGAAGCGCCGGCACGCGTCACTGAGCGCGACCAGGACCGGATCCGTGCTGGACGTGCCGAGGGCCAGGATGTCGGCCCGGGCCGCGGCCAGGCGAACGACCTTCTCGGCCAGGGGCAGGTCACCGTCGCCGATGTCGTCAAGCCTGCGGGCGAAGGCGTACACGGCGGAAAGGGCTGCCCGCTTTTCTGCCGGGAGCAGTCGGATGCCGTAGGAGAAGTTACGCGCGGCCTCCCGGGTGAGGCTCTCACACGATGCATACGCTTCGGTGACTGTGGGCGACCACAGCGGCCCGTTGACGGTCATTCGCCACCTCCGTGCCCACTGGGCTTCGCGATGATCCCGCCGCCGGTGACCAGTGGGGGGAGCCCGGACCGGGCCACGCGGGCGGCCCGGCGGTGCGACGGTGCGGCCGACCCGAGTGCCACAACCGCGCTGTACCGGGCGATGCGGGCCTTCGGCGCGGTGGGGGCACCGCGCAGGACGTCGAAACGGGCCCGCGCGATCGCGTCCAAGGCGGCGCGGCCACCGCCGACGAAACCCGCGAGGACAAACCGCAGCCGACCGTTCACCCGCCCGACCAGCGGGGTGCCCTCGTCAAGGATGCGGCGCGCGCGCAGGACCTGAAAAGCCATCAGGTCCCGTACCGCGGGCCCGGCGCTGGGACGCGCCAGATCCTCCTCGCGCACCCCGAAGTTGGCGAGATCTTCGCGGGGCAGGTAGATCCGCCCCGCCGCGAAGTCCTCGGCCACGTCCTGACAGTGCTCCACGATCTGGAGCGCCGTGCACACCCGGTCTGACAGGGCGACCCGGTCGGGCGTGTCGACCCCGAAGATTCCCAGCACCATGCGGCCGACCGGATCCGCGGACAGAGTGCAATAACGCAGCAGGTCGTCGAAGGTGTCGTAACGGGTGACGAGCTGGTCCTGCCGGTTGGCCGCCACGAGCCGGTGGAACGGCTCGGGATCCAGAGCGCACTCCCGAACGGTCGGCACCAGCGCCTGGTTGATCGGGAAGGTCGGCATGCCCGCCCAGACCTTCTCAAGATCAACTTCGAGAGCGTCGAGCAGGGCGAGCCGGTCGCCGGTCGCCTCGTCTCCGATGTCGTCGACGAGCCGGGCGAATCCGTAGATGGCAAACAGGTGCTGCCGCTGCCGAGCCGGAAGAATCAGCGGAGACACGGTGAAGTTCTCGGCGGAAGCCGCCCGCAGCACATCCTGGGGCGAGGAATGCAGGGCCACCCCCGGCAGCGGCGCACCGGATGCTCCCGTCGGCCCGCCTGGCAGTGGGCCGATCTTTGCGTCGCTAGCAGTCATGCGCCTCCCCCTCGTCAGCGGTTGGGCCTGACGCGAACCGCCGGAGCAACCCGGCGGCGCGCTCGAACCGGTCAATTTTCTGGATCCATCGGGCCTCCGACCGCACCGCAACGGCGCTGAGCGCGTCGCCGTCGGCCGGTAGGACCCTCACAGCCGCCGCGTTCGGTGGCCACCGGCGCGACGTCGTCCAGCCAGCGATCCCCCGCCGGTCGCGTGGCCGATGAACGGGGTCCGTCCCGGTGCCGGGGGGCCGACCCACGCCCCGGACAACTTACGGTAGCGATGCACCTACCCGAAGACACTCGCCAGCCGCCGGTAGAGCGGCGGCGCGGCTCCGTGTACCCGGGCGGCAAGGGACAACCACCGTGGAACCCACACCTCGGCCTGCCCGCGTCCAGTTGCGAACAGCATGCGTTCAGCGACGAGGCGGGCCGGCTGCGGACGTGGCCACTTTCGGACGTACGGCGCTCCACGGCGGTGGAAGAAAGGTGTGTCAACCGCCCCGGGGAAGCACAGAGTAACCGAAACGCCCCGGCCGGAAACCTCGGAACGCAGCGCGTTCGCGAACCCGACCAGCGCCGCCTTGGTCGCCGAGTACGCAACCTCACCACGGACACCAAGCGCGCCGGCAATACTTCCGACCAGGAGGATGCGCCCGTGCCCGCGCTCGAGCATGGCCGGGAGCACCGAGCGGACCAGTGCCATCGGCGACAGCACGTTGATCGCCACCAACTCGGCGAGAGTTTCGTGGGAAAGCTGGTCGTAGGGTCCCGCGCAACCGAGACCGGCCGCGCACACCAGCAGGTCCAGGTCACCGAGGAGATCCTCGCCACGGCGGGCCACGGTGGCCTCGGATCCCGGGACCGACAGGTCCACGGCAATCCGGTGGCCCTCTGTCGATGCCGCAACCTCGTCAAGCGCCACGCCGTTACGACCGACCAGCAGGACCTGACAGTTCATCGCGGCCAGAAGCAGCGCAGCCTCCCTGCCGATGCCGCTGCTGGCGCCGGTGACGATCGCAGTCTTGGGCGGCCACCCCCGGCTGCCCCCGAAACGGGACGGCTCGGCGACAACGTGCAAACGGCTGTCCGGAACAGTGGGACGGGCCGGTGTGTGCACAACAAAACCCTCCGGTCGCGCGGTGGTCGCCTCCTCCCGGGATGGGAGACGGTCGCGGTCAGGCCTTCGGAACCTGGGTGTCGACAGCGCTGGCGACAAACGGTCGGCCACGTTCGGCCTAGCCCTATTTCATCGCCCCACGGCCGGAACGTCCATCGTCAGCTGGACGACACCAGGCCGAAAGCCTTGTCGGACCCGTCACGTCACCGACGGATCCACACTGCAAGCACTACATGGCATCCCGTCGGCATTCACCCAAAATAGGATTGTCGCTTTGTAGGTCTTCTCACATCGGAACATCGATTTTGCATCACCGACACGCCGCCGCACTATAGGGCCAAAGGCTGCGCGATCATGGTTTTTCGCGCCGCCGGAGGCCAAGGTCCCTGGATAACTGGATGTGACTAGTCGAATTCGATCATGTCCCCTGGACGCGTGCCGGCGTTTCTGAACGTACCCTCCGGCGCTTCGACGGCTTCGGTGTAGGCCGAGTCGGCACGATAGATCTCGCAACGTTGTGAGTCGACCTCGGAACACGGTGTCATCTCACGAACCGTGACAACCCGCCCCGACCTGACGAAGGCGATCGACAGGGGCAGCAACGTCCGATACATGTAAAAGCCGTCCGAGGCCTCACCGTTGAAGACGAAGAGCATCCCGGTCCCGGCGGGCAGCGACGTACGGCCCATGAGGCCACGCGCACGCAGCGTCGGCGTGTCCGCGACCTCCGCGGTGAGGGTCACCGTGCCGACCCGTACCTTCCGTGTTGCCATCTGCCCGCCGTGCGCGTCGGAAACCCGCGCCGTGGTCAGGCAGGCGGCTGTGCCGGCAAGCGGCACGGCTACCAGGGCGAGCACGTAACGTGACCGAAGCACTATCCGGACGTTACTCCACCGGTGCCGAAAGGTCACCCGTGACGCCGCACCCCGGTCGCAGACCGCCGTCCACCGGCCGCTCTTAGCAACCGAGCGCGGCGAGGGCGGCTTCGACGACCTCCCGCCGGACGTCGTCAGGAACCAGCGGCTCGGCGACGTCGTCACCAACCAACACCGAATGCGTCCCCCCTGTGCCCGTCGCGCTGGTCGGGCCGGCACCGGCATGCGCCAGAGCTCGCCGTGCCAGCGCGGTCCCGAGGATACCGGCCTGCACGCACCCCACGGCACAACGCGCCCGCAGGAGCCGTAACGGAGTGGGATCAGGACCAGCGAGAGCAGTCACAATCGCATCCTGGTGAGATGCGATGTCACCCTTACCGATCTGTCGATGGATCACCGACGGATCGTTGACGAAGGCGAACAGCACAGCACCCGGCCCTGCCATCGCCTCGACCAGACCCTCAATGATCGTCCGCGCCGAAGCCGGCGGATCAACGCGCGAGAGATCCCTCACATGACCGAACGCCTCTACGAACGGCTGCACTACTGCGTCCAGAATCATGTCCTTGGACGCGAAGTGGTAGTAGAGAGCGGCTTTCGTCATACTGAGCCGCTCCGCAATGTCACGAATCGATGTCCCAGCGTAGCCTTGCTCGTTGAAGAGCTGCACAGCGACAGCGAGAATCCGGTCGCGCGTGTCCACCGCGTTAGCGCGCGGTGCGCGGCCGGACATCGTCGCCCCACACCCCTCTCACCGGGAGGTCGGTAGCGAAGAACCTATACCCTCGCCCCATGCAGATCCATGTCTACTGACCGTTCGGTAAACTACCCCGACCGACCGATCGTTCAGAGCGCCCGTCAGCAGGGGCGGACCAGCAAGCGGAGATCCAAGCGGAGGAGACCGAGGCCGCGGGCCGGGGATCGCCGCGTGGGCGCCGCCTGCCCGAAGCTCCTGTTGCCGGTCGCACGTCCAGACCCACCGGGCCTGCGAGCGCGCGAAAAGAACCACGATCGCGCGCTCTCCGGCCGCACGTTGACCCTGACCCGTCCATCGGCCCAGACCGGGGGGAAACCCGTGGCATCGCTCGCGCGTTGGTGCTTCCGTCACCGCTGGATCGTCCTACTCTTGTGGTTTGGCGCCCTGCTCGGATTCGGTGGGGCCGCCTATGCCGCCGGTACGGACTACAAGAACAACTTCTCACTCCCCGGAACCGAGTCGCAGCAGGCTATCGACCTGCTCAAACGGGAGTTCCCCGCCGCATCCGGCGAGACCACCAGCGTCGTGCTGCACGCCCGCTCCGGCACCCTCTACAACCCTGTCGTCGAAGCGGACGCCACGGCGATGCTCCAGCGGGTTGCCGACCTCCCCCGTGTCGTCGACGTGACAAGCCCGTTCGAGCCGCGGGGCGCGGAGCAGTTCACCAGGGATGGAACAACGGCATTCGCCACCGTCGCGCTGGACGACCAGGCGGTTGAGATCCCCCGCGACGAGCTCAAAGCGATCATAGACACCGCCCGCGCGGCCGATGGCGGGGCGCTCCAGGTGGAACTGTCCGGCACCGCGGTGTCCATTGTGGAACAGCCCCAGCAGAACACGAGCGAACTACTCGGCGTCGTAGCCGCTGCGATCATCCTGTTCATCGCGTTCGGGACCCTGCTTGCGATGACGCTGCCCCTGGTGGCCGCGGTCATCGCCCTCGGCGTCGGGATGGCCTGCATCGGCCTGGTGTCCCATGTGATGTCCATCGCCCAGTTCGGACCCACGCTGGCGACCCTGATCGGCCTGGGCGTGGGCATCGACTACGCCCTGTTCATCGTCAACCGGCACCGTATCGGCCTACGAGCGGGCAAGACGCCGGAGGAAGCAGCCGTCACCGCGATCAACACGTCCGGCCGGGCCGTCCTGTTCGCGGGGCTCACCGTGTGCATCGCCCTGCTCGGTATGTACGCCCTCGGTGTGACGTTCCTCTACGGCGTCGCGATCTCCGCGACCCTCACCGTCTCGCTGACCATGGCCACCGCGGTGACCCTGTTGCCAGCGCTGCTCAGCTTCTACGGGATGAAGGTGCTCGGTCGGGCCGAACGCGTCCAGCTCACCCACAAGGGCCCGGAACCCGCCCATCCGTCCGGATTCTGGTGGCGTTCGGCACGGCGGATCGAACGGCGCCCGGCCATGTACGCGACGGTGTCCGCCATTCTGATTCTAATCACTGCGCTGCCGTTCTTCGCCCTCCGGCTCGGTAGCGGCGACGAGGGCAACGGCTCGCCGTCGCGGACCTCCCGACGCGCATATGATCTTCTCGCCAGCGGATTCGGGCCGGGCTTCAACGGCCCGTTCACCCTCGTCGCCGCGATCCACTCCCCCGCTGACACGAATGCTCTCGAGGCGGTCGTGACCGCACTGCGCACCGTGCCCGGTATCGCGTTCGTCACCCCGCCGCGATCGAGCCCCAACGGTGAGGCCGCGACGGTGGCGGTGTTCCCGACGACCAGCCCACAGGACGCACAAACCGCGGCGTTGCTCAAGCGACTACGGAGAACGATCATCCCGCAGGCGACCGAGGGCAGCGCCCTGGACGTCAAGGTGGGTGGCACGACCGCGACCTTCCAGGACTTCTCCGACGTGCTGACGAGCAAACTCCCGTTGTTCATCGGCGTGGTCGTGGCCCTGGCCTTCAGCCTGCTCGTGGCGGTGTTCCGTAGTGTCATCGTCCCGCTGACCGCATCGGTGATGAACCTGCTGGCGGTCGGCTCGGCGTTCGGTGTCATCGTCGCGATCTTCCAGTGGGGATGGTTCGCGGGGATCGTCGGGGTCAAGGGCGGGCCGATAGAGCCGTTCCTACCGGTGATGCTGTTCGCCATCCTGTTCGGCTTGTCCATGGACTACGAGGTGTTCCTGGTGAGCCGGATGCACGAGGAGTGGCTGGTCCGGCGGGACAACCGGATCGCGGTCTCCCTCGGCCAGGCCGAGACGGGACGGGTGATCACGGCCGCGGGCGCCATCATGACGGTGGTCTTCGCGTCCTTCACCCTCGCGGACGACCGAGTGATCAAACTGTTCGGCATGGGACTCGCGGTGGCCGTACTGATCGACGCCTTCGTCGTCCGCGCCCTGCTCGTGCCGGCGCTCATGCACCTGTTCGGGAAGGCGAACTGGTGGCTGCCACGCTGGCTGGATCACCTACTGCCGAGCGTGTCCGTGGAGGCACCCGAAGAGATCGAGGAGATTCGCAACACGCCGGTACCCGCCGAGGTCATCACGCCGGCGGACGAGGACACCGGCGCGGACCAGCCAGCTGCTTCCACGCACGTTCCACCGACCTGGCGAGCTGACAATCACGCCTGAGAGCGCCCGGCAACAGGGGCACGGCGTCGCCGGTTGGTGGGGTGCCACGGGGGCACCCCGCAGCGGCGCGGAGTGCCCCCGTGGTGGCGGTCCGAGGAGGCGGTGTGATCATCTCATCGGACGGCCGGGTCACACCAGGTCTGGCGCACGGCGGTAGCCGCGACTCGGCGTGAACCGAGCGCTACCGATCATGTTCGGCGCAAACACGACCAGGGCACCGTAAGCCGGCATGAGCGGTGTCGGCGCGACGTTTGCCTGATCGCGGACCATGGTGGACAAAGTGATTACCCCCGCCGTTGGTCGATCTTCTGACGCACACCCTACAGACACTTAGAGTGTTGATAACAACACTCTAAGTAGTCGGAGTGTCGCCACGAACAACGGCACCCTAGGATCAGGCGCTCGATCAGGGGTGATCGAGCAGCCGGTCAGGCCAGCAGATCGAGGTCGGCCACGGTGATGTGACCAGCGGCCAGCACCCACTCGCCGAGCCGGACGATGTAGTCCGGCAGCCGCCGCGAAGCGGGACCAGGCTCATCGCGAAGCAGTCCCGGGATCCCCTGCCCGGCGAGGTTGCTCCGGACTGTGGCCAGGCGCGAGCGGACGTAGTTGTCGTCGCGGTTGACCCGGCGGGCAATCTCCCGGTAAGTGGCGAACGACGCATGGTTGTCGCCCGTGCGCAGGCGGGGTTCGCACAACGCGACCAGCAGCAGGCGTTCGGTCTGGGTGAGCCGGACGGAAAGCTGCATCGTGTCCTGCTCCCGATGTACCGGCTGGCGGCGATAGTGCACCACGCCGATCTCATGGCGCTGACCATCCGCGCCGACTGCGACGATCTGGAACTCGGCGAGACCGGCCGAGACCGCCGTCGCCGGGGACAGGATGCGATGGGTGTCCCCGTCCGCGGTCAGCACCAGGAGTGGATGCCGACCGGTGTTACCGATGACAATCGCGCCTTCACTTTCGGCCAGAGTTCCAGCACGGCGGGACACCATCAGGTCCTGCGGGTCGGCCCCGAACGGGATGTCGCAGCCGGCGCGGCCGAAGGTCAGTCGACGGCCTGACCCCAGCGCCCACCTCCGCCCGCTGGCGGTGATCCTCGCGACGACGACCGCCGGCGGTGCCGCATCCGGTACCCCTCTTGCGACCATGCGTTCCCGCCGCCCCTTTCATGCCAACCACCCGATGAGCGTAACTGTGAAAAGGCCTGCCGGCTGTCATCTGCAGGTCGCGGGCCCGGGCGGAATCCGCGCAGGTCAACCGGGGTCGCGCTGCCCCCTTCGCGCCCCGGGGACTGCGGCCTCCGGCGATGCGCCAGAACCACGATCACATCGCCTTTGACCCGTTCAGCGGGGGAGCACCCCTGCTCCGGTGCGGGGGCGCTCTGTTCGGACGTTTGCGGGTCCGGAAGGATCTGTTTTGCGCCCACCGGTAGAGCACGATCGGATACCGCGGGCGCACCTCGGCTGGGGGGCCGAGGTGGGGGGTGGAACTGGGGGAGAAGAGATAGCCGGAAACCGGCGGGCTGGCGACGGAGGGGGTCGCCAGCCCGCCGGTGCACCACCTGCTCGCGGCTGCCTGTGCGGTTTGAACGGCCGCGACCACGACAGGCCCCAGGGTCTGTCCGAGGGGTTCATACCGATTCACCCCTCCTCCGCCTCGCGATCTACGCACCCCAGCCCCGCTCCTTCATCCACGCCCCTGTCGCCGGGCGGTCTTAGTGCTCGCCGCCAGCCACTTTGCCAGTCGCGGTCCAGACCAGTCGCGGGTCACCCAGGTGACCAGGTGGGCTGCCGGCTGTGAACGCATCCGCCCGCGGCATGCGGTCACACATCCGGGGTACCACCTAGTCGGTCAAAGGGTAGGCCAACGGTCGCGTGATCATACTTCCATACGCGCGCCCGGTGGCCCCGAGTAGTCGAGAGCGCTCGCGGTGGTCGGCGGCACGGCACGCACCACTGGTCGCCGCGGGTCCGCAGATCTGGTCAGGCTATCTGGCCAGAAGGAGAGGGGATCCGCATGACTACCGCACATCAGATCATGCACCGGGACGCCGAGTGCATCGGTGAGACCGAGACTCTAGTGGACGCCGCCCGCAGGATGCGGGACCTCGGCGTGGGCTCGCTGCCGATCTGCGGCGAGGACAACAAGCTTCGTGGGATCATTACCGACCGCGACATCGTGATCAAATGCCTCGCTGAGGGAAAGGACCCCCTGACAACGCGGGCCAGGGATCTGGCGCAGGGCCGGCCGTTCTACACCGACGCGAACGCCGACCTTGATGACGTCATGCGCCAGATGATGGACCACCGGATCAAGCGTCTTCCCGTGATCGAGAACAACCAGCTGGTAGGCATGATCAGCGAGGCCGACCTGGCGAGAAACCTCCCCGAGGACAAACTGGGCCAACTCGTGGAGGCCATCAAGTCCGGCCCCGCCGATCGCCTTACCTGACCTCGTCTTACCTGACGTCGCCTCATCTGACGTCACTGTTCGGGCCAGGCGATGCGCGAAAGCAGCTCCCCGCTCGTATCATTCGGCCTGGACGGGCGGGGAACTCAGGAAACCGGGAACGAATCCGGATCCACACTGCTGGTGCTGGCGTTGCCGCCGACGCTCTTGTACAGCGTCAGGGTGAAGGTCGTGTACTGAGTCTGCGTTGAGAAGTACTTCGTCTGGTATGACAACGGCTGGTCGAACTTGCTGAAGTCGCAGTCCCGGGTGAAGCGGGAAGCGGCAGCCTCCCAGTCCGTACCGGTGGTGAAGAACACGTCGAACGTCCCGTCCGGAATGCCATCGGCGGTCACCGTGGCACCAGCCCGGACGTAGATGTTCCGGATCAGCGTTCCACCCCCGGTCAGCTTGATCACCGCATCGGTCGTGGCCGCCTTGATGGTCAGCTTACCCAGACCGCCACGCTTTCCCGGGCCGAGACTGCCGTTGACAGGTTGGCGGTTGAGGTCCGGCTGGGCGGCCGGCATGAACGTCCCGACCTTGTACGACTGCGCGGGATCAGCGGACGCGATCGCGGCCGTGGCCAAGCGCAGCACCCGCGCGCCGTCACCGCTGGCTGCCCTCGGCATGCCAGCGCCGCCGGTGCACAGTGTGTGGTCACGGGCATCGCCGGCCAGGTTCAAAAGATCACTCTTCAACGCCGACAACGCAGCGACAAGATCCTGATGGGCGGACGCGACGTTGGCCGGGGGTCGGATCCGCGACAGCGTCAGGCCCTGGGTTCCCAGCTCGCCCGCGGCGCTCTTGAACGCGTTGGACAGGGCAGCCGGCGTACCGCTGAGAAAGACGGCCGAAAACCGAGGGGCAAGTGCAGAGTCCAGCGCCGAGAGGGCAGTCTGATATTCGCCTGACGTGATCGTGGTGGGAGTCGGGCTGGGTGTCGGGGTCGGGGTCGGGGTGGCTATCGGTGATGACGCGCGGCTGGTCGGGGACGTCGGCTGAGGCAACCCGGCCCGGCTACCGCCTCCGCCGCAGGACGTGGCTAAGCCGCCGGCGACCAGGGCGAGTACGCCGCCGCACATGACGAGCAGTCGACTACGCAGAAAGATCATGCCCGACACTCCATCGAGTCGAAACGACCTATGACGTTCAGTGTAGGACAGACCGCACGCCGTGTACATTGAAACAGGGCTATTGCGTCGTGGGCGGTGCTCTTATACGATGATTCCGCTGTCGCGGATTCGCCGGATGTTTTTCTCGTAGAACAGCTCGTAGGCGGCTATCTCATCGGTCAGCATCTCGACGTCAAGCTCTCCGCGATGATCACGCCGCAGCTGCTCCGTGTCGACAACCGCACGGTAGACAAAGGTCGCGTTGCCCTCCAGCCGCGGAATCTGGGAACCGTCCGGACCAGACGTGACACGGCACACCGAGCTGCCACCCGGATTACGGACCACGACCGCCTCGTCCGCAGGGACATGACCGAGCCTGGAATACACCATGCGTGACGCGACCACTCCGGACCCACATGAAGGGGTCAGCCCGGCTCCCCGCTCGAAAGTGCGGACGAAGATTTCCCGCGGCCCCGAGAGCCGGCATATGAACGACACGTTGGCACCGGCCGGGAGAACCCGCGGTATTTTCGCCGCCGCGCCGCCCACGGCCACCAGCTCGCCCTCGTCATACTCGTCGACAATCGCGACGAGGTGCGAATTGGGAACGGCGACACCGGTGAAGCGCAGCCGCGGATGCAACTCCGCGATCGTGGTGTCGACGTGCTCGGCGCCTGGGCTGACGATCGGGACGTCCGCGGCCCGGAATGTCACCGGGGGAAGCTCTACCGCCACGGCGGGGACGCCGGCAGCAACGTCCTCGATCCGTTCAACCCGGAACCGGCCGCCGCCCGTCGACACGTCCACGATCTCGATACCTCGACGTTCGAGGATGAGTCGACCAACACATCGCAGACCGTTACCGCATAGTTTGGCCGGTGTTCCGTCCGGATTGAAAAAGAACGCTTCGGGCACTTCTCGTGCATCGTCCACGAAATACAGACCGTCGCTGCCCAGCGGACCCTGCCGGTCACAGACGAGCCGAACGAATCCGATGAGTTCAGCAGTGGTCGCAAAAAGCTCGCCGGGCCGACCGTCGACAATAAAGATGTCATTGCTTGAGCCATGCGCCTTCAGCAGCTCGAACTTCACCGCAGCCCTCCGACCTCGACCTGCGGTTCAGTGTAGTGCGACGGCGGGAAACGGGCCGGGCGCCGGCGGGTCGCGCGATCCCGACGCTGCCCACCGCGCGCTCGCCGCGTTCGACGACCTGCTGCGCCTGGCACTCTGCGGTGTTCAGAGCGCCAGGCGGAACCGGTCAGGCTGCCGCGCGGGCCAGTGCGGCCTTCTCCGCGGCTTCCCGCGACTGCTCAGCCAGCGGGACGAGCTCGGCCATAGCCGGGTTGATCGCAGCCATCGTCAGTTCGACGTGGATGAAGCTGATGTCGGTCGCGCCGAGCGCCCCGAACACGTGCCGCAGGTACGGCTCCTGGTGATCGTTACCCTCCTGCGGGGTGCCCGGTCCGTACGCCCCACCGCGGGCGGTGACGACGGTGACCGGCTTGCCGGTGAGCACGCCGGGGCCGCCTGTCATGTCGACCGTCCGGCCGAGGGCGATCACATTGTCGATCCATGCCTTGAGAGTCGAGGTGATCGACCAGTTGTACATCGGGACGGAGACCAGCAGGCTGTCGGCCGCCTCGAGTTCGCTGATGAGCGCCTCGCGAGCCTGCCAGGCCGCGGTCTGCTCAGCCGTCCGCGCCTCGTCCGGGGTCATCGAGGCTGTCACGCCGTCCCAGCTGATGTGTGGCGGCGGGGTGGCGGCCAGGTCCCGGTGAACGACGGTGCCATTCGCGTGGCTGGCGGCCCAGGCAACGGCGAACTGGCCGGCGACGGCCCGAGACGCCGAGCCCGGGCTCACGCTTGAATCGATGTGCAGGAGTGTGGACACGCGATCTCCTTGCCGTGGTGGATAGATGCAAAATCAGATCATGCCGACAGATAATCATCTTCCGTGGCACACATCATGTGCAGAGACTATCTCAGACGACGAACAGTAGGATCGGACGGGTGGACCATTCGGAAGTACGGGTCGGGGTGACCGAGCCTGCGGCCGTACTGCCCGAGGAGCTCCACGAAGACCTCAGCTGGTTGCTGAGCCAGGCCCTGCATGGGTTCCTTCAGGCGGCACAGGCCGCGGTCGGGGACTTTCCCGGCGGACTACGCGGGCTTCAGGTGCTCTCGGCCACGGCTGGCGGGTGTGAGCGCAACCAACTTGGGGTCGCCCGCCGCCTCGGTGTCGACCGCTCCGTCATGGTCCGCCTGATCGACGACCTCGAACGCGGTGCGCTGGTCAGACGGTGCCCCGATCCGGCCGACCGGCGGGCGCGCATAGTCCGCCCGACCGAAGCCGGTCACACCCAACTCCGGGAGGTGACCGCCCGCCTACGCCTGGCCGAGCAACAAATTCTGGCACCGTTGACCGCCCAGGAGCAGATCAGTTTTTCCGACGCCCTACGGCGCGTGGTCGCCGGTCTCCTCGCCTCAGGGCTGCCGCCGGTGCAAGGTCCGGTCACCGGCCAGGGAACATGCCCGGACGCACCGGCGGCAGAAACCTGACCAGGACGGTTTCACCGTCCTCACCCTCACCGACTGCGTCGCGGCGGCATCCCAGAAGGAACATTCCATCGCCAATGACCTTCGGATGGTCTCGCCTCCGATGGTGTCGACGGACGCAATCATCGACCGGGTTTCCATCGGGATCGCACGGGTATCTTCTGGGTCTTTACCGAAGGACCGAAGCAGACCGGCCCGGCTGTGGGTCGGGTGCGGGGGGCCATGGTGCCGTCAGATCAGGAGTCGGCCGCCGGAGTGCACATGGACCGCGGCCGGCTGGGCCGAGCGCCTGGGCAGTCACGCGCAAGCCAGGAGGACCCGAACATCATCGCTGAGCGCTCCACCGGCGCAGGCCCCGGCAGCCCGTATCCAGTAGGCACGGAGCACCTGGGCACGGAGCACCAGAGCAGGCAAACGTCCACGACCGGGAGCACCGAAACGGCCATGACCGCCGCGACGACGGCTGCGACGACGACGGCTGCGCTCCCAACAGATCTGGCCCAGGTGTTCGACGCGGGCGGCGCCACCGGGGCCCTGATGCGTGACCTGGACTGGTCTGCGACACCGATCGGCTCCCCGTGGGCCTGGCCACAGGCTCTGCGGACCGCCATCGGCATCTGTCTGTCGTCCCGGTTCCCCATAGTTATCTTCTGGGGGCCGGCGCTGGTGAAGATTTACAACGACGCCTACATGGCGATGCTCGGCGACAAACATCCGTCCGCGATGGGCCGACCAGCCGAGGAAGTGTGGTCGGAGATATGGGATGCCATCAGGCCGATGTTGTCCACGGTGCTGGCCGGCGAAGGAGCTTTCCGCTACGAGGACGAAATGCTTCCCATGAATCGGCACGGCTATCAGGAGGAGTGTTATTTCACGTTCTCCAACGGTCCGATCCGGGACGATTCCGGTCATGTCGGCGGTGTATTCAGCGCGTGCACGGAGACGACCGCGCAGGTGGTTGGTGCGCGTCGGCTGCGGACGCTGCGGTCACTGGCATCCAGCACGAACGAGGCGCGAACCACCCAGGAGGTGCTGGAACGGGCAGCCACGGCGCTCGGCGAGGCCCGCGCCGATGTTCCGTTCGCGCTGCTCTATCTGGCCGGCGGCCGCGATGACGGCCGCGATGACGGCCAGACTGGTGACGGGGCTGCACCTGGCCATGCGCCCACCCTCCACCTCGTCGCCTGCGAAGGCATGGACACCATCGAGGCGGCGAGTACGACGTTGCCCAGCGAAGCACGTGCGGCGTTCGACGAGCACGAGCCGACCCTGGTCGAAGGGCTGGCAGTGCCCGCGCCACGGCTCGGTGTCGTCAGACGGGCGCTCATCCTGCCGCTGCGGGCGGTAGGCGCGCGCGGAGTTCTCGTTGCGGGGGTCAGTCCCCGGCGCCCATGGGACGACGACTACCGCAGTTTCTTCTCCCTCGCCGCCGATCAGATCACCAGTTCGATGTCGAACGCGGTCGCATATGCGACAGAACGCGATCGAGCTATAGCGCTGGATGAACTCATTGCGGCGAAGACGACTTTCTTCGCCAACATCAGCCATGAGTTCCGTACGCCGCTGACGCTGATGCTGGGCCCTGCGCAGGACGCCCTCACCGACGAAAGGTTCCCGCTCACGGAGGTCCAACGCGAACGGGTCGAACTGGTGCGCCGCAACGCGCTACGGCTGCTTCGCCTGGTCAACAACTTGCTGGACTTCGTCCGGATCGAGGCCGGCCGCCTGGAGCCCCAGTACGAGCCCGTCGATCTGGCCAGTCACACCGCGGACGTGACAAGTATGTTCCGAGCCGCGACCGAAAAAGCCGGCCTCGCCTTGGTGGTGGACTGCCCGCCGTTACCCGAGCCGGTGTGGGTCGACCGTGACCAGTGGGACAAAATTATCATCAACCTGCTGTCGAACGCCCTCAAGTTCACGCTGCACGGCACCATCAGCGTCCGGGTGGCCGCGGTGGATGAGGGCCCGACCCGTTGGGCCGAACTGTCGGTCACCGATACCGGCATCGGCATCGACATCGACCCGGCCGAGCAGGTCCGACTGTTCGAGCGGTTCCGTCGTGTCCCGAATGCCGGTGGGCGCTCGCACGAAGGCGCGGGCATCGGCCTCGCGCTTGTCGCCGAACTCACCGCTCTGCACGGGGGCAGTGTCAGCGTGCAGAGCGCGCCGGGAGCCGGTAGCACCTTCACCGTCCGACTACCGTTCGGTCACGCACACTTGCCTACCGACAGTGTTGTCGCCGCTGGCCACGGTGACCGAACGTCCGCGCCTCCAGGTGCTCTCACCGAATCCGCGGATGGGCTTCTCGCCGAGGCGATGCGGTGGTCCAACCGGCCGCAACCCGACGCCGGGGACAGAAGCCGCGGCACCGGGGGCAGTACGCACGGGGCAGACCGACCCATGCACGCTGCTGCCGTGCGCCCACATCCAGACAGCGATGACGGCCGGGCGCGGGTACTGGTCGTGGACGACAATGCCGACATGCGTGACTACCTCGTCACGCTGCTGTCCGACGACTACGACGTGACGGCAGCGGCCGACGGGGCCGCGGCGCTCCGCCGAATCCGGAGCATTCCGCCGGACCTGGTACTCACCGACATGATGATGCCGGGGGTGGACGGCTTCGCGCTGCTCGCCGCCATCCGTGCGGACGCCTCGACCGCGCATCTGCCGGTAGTCGCGCTGTCGGCGCGTGCAGGAGAGGATGCCGCGGTCACCGGGCTTGAGGCAGGGGCCGATGACTACCTGACCAAACCGTTCTCGATCGCGGAGCTGCGAGCGCGGGTGCGGGCAAACCTGGAGCTGGAGCGGGCACGCCGGGTGGGCGCGCACTATCTGCACCTTCTCGACGACTTCCCACTGCTGATCTGGCGGTCTGGCACGGACGGCGGATGCGACTACTTCAACAACACGTGGCTTTCGTTCACCGGTCGCACAGTCGAGCAGGAGCTGGGACACGGCTGGGCGGACGGTGTGCACCCGGAGGATCTCGACCGTTGTGTCAACGTCTACCGCGAGGCCTTCGATGACCGCAAGCCCTTCGAAATGGAGTATCGGCTGCGCCACTCGGACGGCGATTTCCGATGGATACTTGATGTCGGCCGTCCCATCTTCGACCTGGCGGGCCGCTTCACCGGATACATCGGCTCGTGTCTGGACCTCACCGAGCGACGGCGGGCCGAGGAAGCGGTGCGGACGACGGCGGTGATCGAACAATCGGCTGCCCGTGAACACCGGATAGCCGCCGAGCTCCAGCGAAGTCTTCTCCCCACCACATCCTTCGTTCACGGCACGCTGCACACCGCCGTGTACTACCGCGCCGAAGGCGAGACCGAGGTCGGCGGAGACTGGTACGACGTGATCGATCTCGGCGCCGGCCGAACCGCGCTCGTCATCGGTGACGTGATGGGCCGTGGGGTGCGCGCCGCGGCCGTCATGGGACAGCTGCGCGCGGCGGTGCGTGCCTACGCCCGCCTCGACCTGCCGCCGGCGGATCTCCTTGAGCTGCTCGACGGGGTAGTCCGCGATCTCTCCGAGGACTCGATCGTGACCTGTGTCTATGCGGTCCACGACCCGCTCGACCACTCCCTGACCTTTGCCAGTGCCGGTCACCTGCCCCCGCTGCTCATCGACCCGACCGGTGCGGTCCACCAGTTGACCGAGGGATCGGGGCCTCCCCTGGGCGCCGATCTTCCGGAATTCACCGAACAGCGGGTGGCCCTCCCCCGGGATGCCGTGCTGGTCCTCTACACCGACGGGCTGGTCGAGCAACGCGGCCGTGACATCGACGCCGGCATCGACAAGCTCTGCGGATACCTGGCCGAATCCCGCGACATCCCTCTCAACGCACTACCGGATCTGCTCGTTGACCGGATGCTCCCCGGTGACCAGGACGACGACATCGCGTTGCTGCTCGTCCAGGTCGCACCGCCGCTGTCAGCCACGTTGTCAGCAGATGGCACGTTGTCAGCAGATGGCGGTCAGCCCATCCTGCACATGGAGATCCCCGACAGCTGTCAGGGTGTACGGGAGGCCCGCCGGGCTGCTGCCGCGGCGCTGGAATCCTGGCGGATCTCACCGGGGCGTGCCGCCGACGTCGTTCTTGCGGTCAGCGAGCTCGTCACCAACGCCATCCTGTACGGGAAACCGCCCATGGACCTGAGGTTACGACCGGCCGGAGGCGAACTGGTTCTCGACGTCCGCGACGGTAGTGCCACCTTGCCACGGCGGCGGCGAGCGACCGCAGACGACGAGCACGGCCGCGGTGTACATCTCGTCTCGTTGATCGCGGATCGCTGGGGAGCGCGAACCACCGACAGCGGCAAGTCCGTCTGGTGCACCTTCATGATCGGCCGCCCGTAGAGCCTGCACTCGCAGCCCGGGTAATGATCGGCGCTCGGCCCAGGTGATGGTCTACCTCTGCCCCAGGTGATGATCGGCGCGAGTTTGTCGCTGTGTACGCTTTTCGGCCGGAAAGGCGTACCCGATGACAAACTCGCGCAGATCTTGCCGTTGGTCGCGGCACGATTCAGTCGTGAGCTACAGCCGGAGCCAGCCGCACCCGCAGCCGCATGCACCGGCCACCGGCCACCGGCCGCGCCAAGGGAACCGCCTGAATCAACGCCCGGCGCTGTCCCCGTCGGCGAGGCTGACATGTGCCGCGATCAGACGCCATCCATTGGTGTCGTGGACCCAGGTGCGGGTGTAACGGACCCGGGCGACGAACGGCTCGCCGTCCATGATCCCTTCCAGGGTGCCGAGGAACCAGGTCACTCCGGTGTCGCCGGCCACCAGCACCGCGAGGTCCTCCTCATCGACGCGCGTCATCGCCTGCCCGCCTGATCCGTGGACGTGCAGATCGTCCTGCTTGGTGTAATGCCTGCCTGCCGTCCGGCCCGGTGAACACAAGCCGGTCGTCAATCAACCGATCCAGCGCCGCGACATCCGAGGCCAACTGTGCCCGCTGAAGACACCGTTCGGCATCACGCAGCGCCTCGGCGCCGGCCACGCCCGTACCACCGGTACCACCGGCCCCGCAGCCGGCGACATTCGGGGATGATGGGGATCCGACACGAAGGCGGTTCCCATCCGGGTCCCGAACCTCGAACTCACGTGTGTTCCACGGAGTATTTTCGACATCGGCGTTCAGCTCCGCTGCGATCACATCGACGTTCGGTACGCGGAGATAGACCCGCGTGTCGGGTCGGGCGTCACCGCTGTGCTCGGACAGGAAGAGCCGCGCCCGGCCGCTTGCGACGCACACGAATGCGGGGATCCCGGGTTCGAAGCGGTGCTCCCACTCTTTGACGAAGCCAAGCCGCGTATACCAGGCGACGGCTCTTTCGGCATCCTTGACGTGCAGGATGGGTATCGCTTCCTCGTCCACGCCGGCAAGTGTGCCACTGTGGCCCCGGGCGGTGGCCAGAACGAAAATCGCAAGAATCTGTTGCTACCCGGCCTCAACCACCGGCGGATGTTCCGGGCGTCCCGGTGGCCATCGGGGCTGGACCCCCGCAGGTACCCGGCGTGCACTCCCGGAGCACCAACGATTTGCCCTGCGGAGACCAGCCAGGCGGCCAGGCTATGTTCGTCGATGACGACCATATCGGCCCGGCCGGTGCAAGCGGCTTGAGGGAGGGGAGCGGCAGGGGTGGGATCTGCCGAGCTGACGGTTGCAGTGTCGCGTGCGGACGGGCGACAACCCGCCTACCACTGGCCGGAGATTGGCTCCCGGCGTTGGTTGGACTGCTACCCGGCGGACGTTCCGCCGCGCCTTGGGTACTTGCCGCAGGTGATGGTGCGCTCGGCGACGCCGTCACTTCGTCGGCGGTCGAGCCTGCCACGGGCGAGGGAACAGAAACCGTCGAGAGCACGGAGGGCGTCGGCACAGGCATGGGTACATGCGCCGCCGTCGAGTGTCGTGAACACGCAGCGATCGCAACCAGTGCGCTCACCGTCATCAACCCAACACGAAAGACCATCTTCATTCCGCTGGGCACCCGATCCTTGGGCTGCCAGAGCAGTCGACCGTAAAACATAAAAATCAGTATAAAACCTTCCAGGCCTATTCGAACATGAACATTCTGGAAAGATCGCTACTTTTACCCAAAAGATACACAACAGCCCTACCTATTGGTTACCGTCGGTGCTCCGTCGTCGCCGCATGCAAAAGCGTTCCGACGGAAGCGACGTGGAGCATGTACGACTCTCCGCCGAACCCAGGACGATTCAGACTATCGCACACCGTAACCAGCAAAGACTAAAAATCATGATCGGGGCGGCCTGTCTCGCGTGGGGGAACCATCCTTGGATGGACATCATCGCTGGGATGAACTCCAAAGGAGAATCCAGGACGGGCGTATCGACCCAGACACGCCAATCCGTATCGACGTTTTGGGCGAGGACTGATGCTCTGGTGTCTGTGATTCGTGTGATTGACCCCGACTTCCGTGTTTGTCGGATCAGTTTTGATGCGCTGCTCGAAATCCAGCTGTCGGATCGGTCAAACCGCAACGATCCCTGGTGTATTAGCTCGTTAGGCTGCTCTCCTATTCGGAAAGATACGCCCTCCCGCCTTCGAATTGCGATCATGAAGCCGCCCTTACCCGCATAGGCAGGGTTACCGGCGAAGAAAACGTTGTGTATCTCGCCAGGCGACACCATCTCCTGGGTAACGTACGCACACCCCTTTGAATCCGCTCGAATCGTTCCAGATCTGAGAATCCCCTCGTACCCCTTCTGGTCCGAGTAATGGAAGATCGCGTCATCGTCAAGATTCTTCATGAGGTCATCGACGGACCCAACCGTCGGACAGTCCCCGGAATTGTGGACGAGGATCGGGGTGGCGCTTGCCAGGACATAGTACGTGTGCAGGTCGTCGACGGTCAGGTTGTGCACCCGCTGGTGAGCCGTATACGCACGGACCACACCGACCTACACAAACGTGCCCGCCGACGTCCGCAACAGAGCACCCGAGGCGAGGTCCCTGGCAGCCACTCACCGCCCCAGCGACTCCACCCAGAACGGATGGCCACCCGTCGCAGTTATGATCCTTTCGCCATCAGCAGTACGAACCGTGACATCAACCAGGGCCTTGTTACCCGACACCCCTGGAAGGTGTCGATCCGGCCGCCGGCGGTGTAGGCCCCGAGGACCGCGGATCGGCATCCCGCGGACGAGGCAGATTGTCAAACGTCAACCCCACCATCGACGTCGCTACCGCCGCAGCAGGATCGAACGTCGGATTCGAGGGCAGCGGCACCGGACTCCTCGACGCTCCAGAACCCGCCCCGGCCGATGGACGAATGGTGGAGCCCCGCCGACCGACCGCCGCCGAGCCGTCCTTCACCGCCAGCGACAGCGCACCGGGCACACTGGCCAGCACACCAGCATCAGCCGACGCGGAACTCGCGGGCGCCGGCACATCTACAGAGGACGCCACACTCGGCACGGCCCGCACGTCAACCTCTGGAGGCCGCTCGGCGGCCTGCGATACCGGAGCGGCGGACGCCACCGGGACCGGCGGACGCGCCGACCCCGACCCCGAACAGGCCGTGCCGAAACCCATCATCACCACAGCGACAACCCCGACACCGAACCGACCCACCCGTCCCCCAGCATCGACCCGCAGTCGACACCAACCAGCTCGTGGCCATACCATGAACTCTCCGACCTCATCTCCACAAAGCCCAACGCAGCGCACACGACTCCATCCCCTTATCGAGCAGAACCTCCACCAAACCCGGGGCGGTTCATCTGCCAATTCTTCGTCTGTCATGTCGAAGTGATGGTTTCGCGACGACCCCGCGGCGGCATCCCTCGCTGCTTCTTCGCGGATGTGGAGAACACCCTGGTAGGCGGCATCACTACACCCATTCATTCCACCGGTGTTGTAGACCAGGACCGGGGTGGCGCCTGCCAGGACATAGTACGTGTGCAGGTCGTCAACGGTCAGGTTGTGCACCCGCCGGTGGGCCGTATGCTGGTGCGGATTCCCTACGACCGTAACGCCGAACGCGTCGCCTACCTGCTCGCGAAGAAGATGGAAACCCTGCCTGAGTTCTTCCGGAACAGCGTGACCTGGGACCAGGGTAAGGAGATGGCCCGGCACGCCGATTTCACCGTGAGAACCGGCATGCCAGTCTATTTTTGCGACCCGGTGCGCCACG
>NZ_CAUVXO010000040.1:23693-25405 GCF_963555865.1 Protofrankia sp. Cr1 | reverse complement strand
CCTCCAGTGTGACAGGTTCGTCCAGGCTACGGGGCCGGTCGTGCTGCGCGGTAGACATGCGGTATGGGGCACAGCGGGTGGGGATCAGGCCGGTACAGCGATGTGGGGGAGCTGCTCGCCGGCGATCGGGCGCATGTGTGGCATCCGTACGCGTCGGTGACCGACCCGCTGCCGGTGTTCCCGGTAGCGTCGGCGGCCGGGGTGCGGCTGCGGCTGGCCGACGGCCGGGAGCTGATCGACGGGATGTCGTCGTGGTGGGCCGCGATTCACGGATACGCCCACCCGGTCCTCGACCAGGCCATCCGTGCCCAGCTCGACGACATGGCGCATGTGATGTTCGGGGGACTCACCCACGCCCCCGCGGTGACGCTCGCGCAGACTCTGGTCGCGATCACCCCGGCACCGCTGGCAAAGGTGTTCTTCAGCGACTCCGGGTCGGTCGCCGTCGAGGTGGCGATCAAGATGGCGTTGCAGTACGCGCGGGGGACCGGACGGCCCGGGCGGACGAGACTGCTCACCGTCCGCCGTGGGTACCACGGTGATACATCCGGCGCCATGGCCGTATGCGACCCCGACACCGGCATGCATCACCTGTTCACCGGTCTGCTCCCGCGTCACCTGTTCGCGCCGGCACCGCGACCGCGTTTCGACGAACCCTGCGCCGAGCACGATGTCGCCGACATCGCCCGGTTGCTCGACCAGCACCAGCACGAGATCGCCGCTGTGATCGTCGAGCCGGTCGTTCAGGGAGCCGGGGCGATGCGCTTCTACGCGCCCGGCTGGCTCACTCGCCTGCGTGAGCTGTGCGACGCCCACGGCGTCCTGCTGATTGCGGACGAGATCGCCACCGGTTTCGGTCGGTCGGGGGAGCTGTTCGGCTGCGACCACGCCGGGATCAGCCCAGACATCATGTGTGTGGGAAAGGCCATGACCGGCGGCTACCTGTCGATGGCCGCGACCGTGTGCACGGATGAGGTGGCACGTGGGGTGTGCGCGTCCGAGGCGGGCGCGTTCATGCACGGGCCGACGTTCATGGGTAACCCGCTGGCCGCGGCTGTCGCGAACGCCAGTATCGACCTGCTGTCGGCGAGCCCGTGGCGACAGCGTGTTCGTGATCTTCAAGTCTGGTTGGAACAGGGGCTGGCGCCCGCTCGCGAGCTTGCCGGTGTCGCCGACGTCCGGACGCTCGGCGCGATCGGGGTGATCGAGACCCGCGAACCCGTGGATCTGCGGGTGATCCAGCCGTTGCTGGTGGAGCTGGGGGTCTGGGTCCGCCCCTTCGGCCGGCTCGTCTACGCGATGCCGCCGTACGTCATGACGTGTCCCGACGTGGCCGCTCTGACCGCGGCGATGGTCGAGGCGGTCGCTCGCACAACCGGTTGATCGACTCGCTCGTCCACACGCTGACCTGCGCGAACAGGTTGTCGGGGGGATGGGGGCGTGGTGCGGATCGGTTCGCCCCTACACATCGCCCGACGGCCTGCATGTCGGGACATCATCGAAAGTGGTTGCGGTTGCGGGTCGATCCTTCGTACTCTTTGTTTCCAAGGGCGCACTGTGAGTAATAGACCGGGACGGGTCGAACCGGGACGGAGCGATCGAGGAAGGTCAACCCCAGATGATGTCACGCATTGCGTTACCTCCGCACGTGAGAATGACGCACTCTGCCGGAACAGCTGACCCTCTTGGAACGGTTGATTCGGCTAAAACGG
>NZ_CAUVXO010000040.1:18330-23356 GCF_963555865.1 Protofrankia sp. Cr1 | reverse complement strand
GGAACAGTAGGAACGGAATCCGTCGATCGGCGCGACGGCCGCCTGCCGTCCCATTCCGGATGGGCCGGGAGCCGGGCGTTGCGAGGTGTGCGGGAATGGCTGGCCGGCCATACGGCGGACTTCGAGATCCGATCTCTTCCCCCGCTGCTGGTCCGTTACGTCATCAGTGTTGATCTTCTGTGTTTGGCGGTCGCGCTGGTGGGCCTCGTCGAGTTTCCCCTCCGATTCGCGGATCTGCTCGCGTTCGGGGCCTTCGTCCTCCTCGGCCGGCTGGCCATCGAGACGTCGCGACATCTCGGTGCGCCGGGTCACCGGGAAGAGGAGCCGTACCGGGATCTGCTGTCGACCTGGACGCTGCCCGTCGTGCTTCTCCTCCCACCGGTGTACGCGGCCGTCCTGCACCTCCCGCTCTACTGCCTCTTCCGGGCCGGGATCGGCCCGCAGCCACGGTACAAACAGCTTTTCAACGCGGCGGCTCTAGGCGTGTCCGGTTTCTGTGCATCCATCGTGCACCTCGCACTTGCTCCAACGCAGGGACCATACCGAATTGAAACGCTGGTCGGTTCCGCCGGGCGCATCGGCGCGTTGTTTCTCGCTGTCGTCACCTACACGGTGATCAACAGAGTTCTTCTGCACGGCACGCTGCGGCGCAGGCATCCCGTTCCGGCACATTCCAATACCGTACGTTCTAATACGGTAGGTACCAGTATGGTGCGTTCGATTCCGGTAGGTCGCCCGTTCGGTGGCGGTGGCCGCGAGATGCTCACGGTCGCCGCCACCGAGATGTGTTCCGCGATTGTCATCGCGGTGCTGTGGACCGCGCATCCGCTGCTCATGCTCGCGGCCACCCCGCCGGCGCTCCTGCTCCAGCGCGGTCTGCTGCACGCGGAACTGCTCGCGGCCGCGCGTACCGACGCCAAGACCAGGCTGGCCAGCCCGGCGTACTGGCGTGAGGTAGCCGAACGTGAGGCTGCCCGGGTCCGGCGGGCGGGCCGGCCGATGTCCGTACTCATTGTGGACATCGACCATTTCAAGAGGGTCAATGATCAGTTCGGCCATCTGACCGGCGACGTCGTTCTCGCGTCGGTCGCCGACGCCCTGCGGGCGGCCACGCGCCCTCGTGATCTGGTCGGCCGCTTCGGCGGTGAGGAGTTCGTCGTCCTGCTCTGCGAGGTCGACCTGGACAACGCCGCCCATGCCGCGGAACGGATCCGACGCCAGGTGGCTGGAATGCGCTGCCGCGTCGATGGCCGGTCCGCGGGCGCGGTCATCGTGTCGGTGACCGTCTCGGTCGGTGTGGCCACGGCCAGCGGCACGGAGGTGGACCTACCCGTCCTGCTGGAGACCGCCGACGCGGCGCTCTACCGGGCCAAGGCCGACGGACGGAACCGCGTTCGTCTCGCGGCGCAGGTACCGGCCGCCCGTACCGCCTGAACGCGCTACGGGCGCTACGGGCGGTACGGGCGCCACGGGGTCCGGTGGCGGGTGGCGGGTGGCCGGTGAGGCGGGTGGCCGGTGAGGCGGTGTCGAACTACCGGGTGGCCGCGCTCGTGGTGTTCGCCAGCAGCAACATCGTCGTCACCGGTCCCACGCCACCCGGGACGGGGGTGAGCGCTCCCGCCACCGATGCCACCGCATCGGCATCCACATCGCCGACCAGGCCCGATTCGGTGACGTTCGTGCCAACGTCGATCACAGTGGCGCCAGGCCGGATGAACCCCTTGCCGATCATTTTGGGTCTGCCTATCGCGGCGACCACGACGTCCGCCTCATGTGTGATCGAGACCAGGTCGGTTGTGTGGGAGTGGCAGACCGTCACGGTTGCGTCCTCGGCCAGCAGCAGCAGGGCCGCGGGCTTGCCGACCACCGGGCTGCGTCCGATCACCACCACCCGGGTGCCCTCCAGCTTGATGTCGCCCCGGTGCAGGATCTCCAGGACCGCGGCGGCGGTGGCCGGGGCGAAGCCCGGCAGGCCGAGGGCCAGGCGGCCCAGGCTCAGCGGGTTCATCCCGTCCACGTCCTTGTGCGGTGGGATGTGGGTTCCGATCTCACTGGCGGACAGCCCGGACGGTAGGGGAGTCTGCACGATCAGACCGTGCACCTCGTCGTCGGCAGCGAGCCGGTCGACCGTAGCCAGGAGCTCCGCGCGGTCACCGGAGAGCTCGTGGATCATGCAGCGCACACCCACCTTGGCGGCGCCGCGCTCGATGACCTTCACGTAGGACCGGGCGGCCGCGTCGGTTGTCGGCAATACCACCGCCAACGTCGGCACGACCCCTTTCTGGCGCAGCCGTTCGGTGTTCTCGACCACGCCCCGGCCGACTTCGGCGGCCATGGACCGCCCATCGAGCAATCTCATGATCCGATCCGCTCCCCGACGATATGCACGATTGCGTCCGCGCCAGACACAGACGTCAGATGGTCTGCGAGGACGGCGGCGGCACGGTCCCGGTTCACCGCGTCCGTCATCGCCGCGGTGTTCACCCGCACATTGATCGCGGCGCTGTCCAACGCGGCGCGTGCACACGCGGCAGCCACCCCCACGTCGCTGAGGACGTTGACGTTTGCGCCGTCGACAATCGCCGCGCACAGCCCCACCACGTCCGCTGCCACCGCCGCCGTCCGCAGCGGTACCTCGGCCGCTCCGACCAGCGCGGCCTGGATCGCCCGACTGCGTTCGGCACGTTCGCCGTCGGTGTCTTTCGGCAGCTTGTAGGCGTCACTGACGGCCGCGAACGCCCGGGCGTCGGCGTCGGCGAGCGCCAGCGCCTCGACCCGGGCCTTGTCTGCGTCGGTCCGAGCCGCGAGCATCGTCGCCTCGTGCGCGGCGTAACGGGGCTTTCCGATCGTCAGATTGCAGACCATGCTCACCAGCGCCGCGCCCAGAGCGGCCTGTAGAGCAGCGGCTGCTCCGCCACCCGGCGCCGGCGCGGGTGAAGCCAGGTCGGCGAGGAATCCCGCGAGTGTCTCGTCGTCCATAGCACCCTCTTTGCCTTTTACCTGTCGATGATTCCCAAGGTTGCCCATACCCACGAGGTTGCCCATACCCACGCGGACGCCGTCCGGGTCGGGATGGACGACGGCCGGTCTGTACGGCCGACCGAACTGCACCGTAGCAAGCCGGCGGGACGCCGGTGGCGACGAAACAGCGATGATCGGTATTCAGTGTCGGGTCAATCGGGATGTCGATGCGACCGGGATGTGGATGGGAGGGTGGATGGGAGGCGCGGATCGTCAGGCGGCCGCATGGGAGTGTCCCGTGGTCGGCCCGGCCCGACGCTCCCGCCGGCTCAGGTCGGCAGGTCTGGCCGGAAGGTCCGAGACGATCTCGATGCTGGTCGGCCGTTTGAATTTGGCGAGGCCTTCCTCGCAGCGTTCCGCCAGGTCATAGCGCAACGTGGCGTCCGGGATGTCCACCGGTACGACGAGCGCGACGGGCACCTCGCCGAGAACGGCATCCGGCCGGCTCACGACCGCGGCGTGGCGCACCCGTGGGTCGGCGAGCAGGATCGCCTCAACCTCGCGAGGATACACCTTCTCACCACCACGGTTGATCACGTCGTCGGTGCGGCCGGACAGGAAGAGATAGCCGTCCGAGTCGAGAAAACCGATGTCGCCGGTGTCGAGCCAACCGTCGTGGGTGAATCTGTCGCGGCCGGTCGGACCCGCATAGGCGCGAATCACCCCTGGCCCGCGGACCTGCACCGTGCCGACCATGTCGGGCGGGCACACCGTGCCGTTGTCATCGACGACGCGGACCTCGCTGTCGACCGGCACGCCCACCGAACCCGGCTTGCGGGTCCCATGCGGCGGATTGGCCGTGATCAGGCTTCCGGCCTCGGTCATGCCATATGTTTCCAGTACGGGAATACCGGTTGCGGCCTCGAATGCCCGTAACACCTCGACGGGCAGGGGAGCCGCGGCGGACCGCACGAACCGGACGCGGCAGTCATGGGCTCGGGCCACCTGTGGATCTCTGGCCAGTAGCGCCAGGATCGCCGGAACGGCGTTGATCCAGGTCACCCGCTGTCTGTTGATCATCCCCCAGAAGCCGCGGCGGCGGAACCGGCGGTCGAGAACGAGGGTCGCGCCGCTGCACAAGGTGGCAAGCAGCCCCACCACCTGTGTGTTGACGTGTACCAGCGGCAGGGGGTTGTAGCCGATGTCGGTGTGGCCCAGTTGGTGGTGGCGGGCGACGGTCGCGGCGACGTGCGAGAGCTGATCGATGTCGAGAAAGACCTGAGTGGCGGGTCCGGCTGTTCCCGAACCCGCCAGCAGGACTCCGCCCCGTATCCCCTGACATTGATCAAAGTTGGTGGCGGCCGGTCGGTCGACGTCCTCGAGCCGGTTACCCGCCAGGCGCGGGTTGAGCTGCCGCACCCCGGCCGGAATCGGTAGTGACCGATCGGTCACCACCAGGTCGGGTCGCGCACGTCGAAGGGCACGCTCCAGTTCCGCGGGCGGCGAGTCCGGATCCAGCGGTACAGCGTGCCGCCCGCTGGCAATTGTCGCCAGGAAGACGACCGCGAAGTCGAGCGGGTCGGACACGCCGATCGCGATCCGGCGTCCGGCCGGTGGGCCACACGCGTCCAGATCGGCCCGCCAACCACGGACCAGAGCCAACATCTCGCTGTATGTAATAGAACGGTTGCCGTGTGCCTCCCTGAGGTATGTCTGGCGCGGTTGTTCGCGAGCGCGTGCGTCCAACCAGTTGATCACCGATGTCACGTTCACCGCCGTTGTCAACGTTCAGTGTTCAGTAAATGAGCTCGCCCCGGTATCGAGGACGCCTCGTTCCCGCGGTCCGCGATTAGCGTGCCGCTCGTAGGACCTGTCCGGATCGGGCGTCCCAGATCGCTATATCAATTATGGTGCGCCTGATAAACCAGCGTGTCGGGTGTCGCGAGTCACACGGGTGAACTCCCGCCCGCGCGGGGCGATTTATCTCACACATCCGGCAGCGCCCTAACACGAGCTTAAGGCGTTTCCACCCGTTTGGACGGCGCTTGTCCGGCGCAGGACCATC
>NZ_CAUVXO010000040.1:16386-17935 GCF_963555865.1 Protofrankia sp. Cr1 | reverse complement strand
CCCGGCGGGGGAGGGCCGAGCAGGCGCCCGGGTCGCGGCGGCGCGTGCTCGGCCCCGCCACGACCCGTCAGCGTTGCGGTCTCAGGTCGCCGCGTCGAGATCAAGAGCGAGGGAGTTCATGCAGTACCGCTGACCGGTCGGTTCCGGACCGTCGTCGAACACATGTCCGAGATGTGATCCACACCGTCGGCACCGTACCTCGGTCCGGATCATGCCGTGTGACCTGTCCTCCACCAGCTCCACCGCCTCGGTCACGGCCGGCTGGAAGAAACTCGGCCAACCCGAACCGGACTCGTACTTCGTGGACGAGTCGAACAAGGCGTTGCCGCAGGCGCCGCAACGGTAGATTCCCGTTTCCTTGCTGTAGGTGTATGCGCCGGTGAAGGGTGGTTCGGTCGCCGCGTCACGCAGCACGGCGTACCGCTCCGGCGAAAGCTCCCGGCGCCACTCCTCGTCGGTCTTCACGACCTGCTCCGCTGTCACGGTGCCCTCCCTGTCATCGGTGTCAGGCTTCGCCGACCGGCGCGCCGAGGCCTTCGGCGCGTAGCGGCCCCCGATGTGTGACGTCTGATGTTTCGGCTTTGTTCCGGGACGCTGCCACGGCAACCGGACCTGCGCCCGCCAGACCACACGCGGCTGCCGCCACCGCGACCGCCGCCGACAGCGGAGCGACCTGATGGCGTGCCCCTGCGGCGACCAACAGGGCCGCGTCGGCCGCGTCGACGAGCATTCCCGCCCACAACCAGGTCCGAATCTGTTCGGGTTCCCCTCGGGTGGACGCCGTGAGCAACCCGGCGCCGAGGGCCAGATCACGGACGGCCGCCACTCGTGTTATCCATGCCGTCCGTTCGGCGGTTACCCGGTCTATCCCAGCGATTCGCGCGAATCCGGCCGGACGTGTCAGCAAGCCGACACCGATCGCGCACCGTGTGACGCCAAGCAGTGCCACACGCGGACTGTGCGTGGCGGGAATCGGCGTCACGGCGATCGTTCTTCTACGTAGTGTGAGCACGATCTCGTTACCCGCCTTGTCGTCGTGGGAACGTCGAACAGGGTCTGTGCGTTGGTGATTCTGAGTTCCTCACTGGTACCGACGCTCGGGAGGGTTTTTTATGGGCGAGCGCATCCTGCGAGGCAGCCGGCTAGGTGCGGTGTCCTACGAGACGGATCGCAGCACTGAACTCGCGCCACGCCAGACCGCGTCCTACGACTGCCCGAACGGCCACCAGTTCACCATGCCCTTCGCCGCCGAGGCCGAGGTCCCGGCGGTCTGGGAGTGCCGTGTCTGTGGTGCCGGGTCGGTCATCGTCAACGGCGAGGTCCCGGAGCCGAAGAAGAGCAAGCCCCCGCGCACCCATTGGGACATGCTCATGGAGCGGCGTACCACCGACGACCTCGAAGAGGTCCTGGCCGAGCGACTTGCCGTTCTGCGGGGCACCGGTCAGGACCGCCGCTCCGCCTGACGCGACCTTCGCGGCGGCGGCAGCAGTCGACAGATGATGTGGCCGACCGGGTCCTCCGGCCGGCCACACCCATGTTCGCCCTGTTC
>NZ_CAUVXO010000040.1:6039-15967 GCF_963555865.1 Protofrankia sp. Cr1 | reverse complement strand
ACGAGGACACGGCTCACGGAGACACGCCCGTCGTTGAGCGGTCGGAGTGGTCCGCGCCGTCTGCGCGCGCAGCGGGAACGTAGCCGGTATCCGCACTGGCCAAGCGGTGGCGCTCGCCGGGCGCGGCCGGCCGGCCGTGACGGGTCGTCAGAGCCCACCAGGTTACCCGCCACAGGGCTTCCGTCACGATCGCGCGGTTCATCTTCGATCGTCCGTGTTCGCGTTCGACAAAAGTGATCGGAACCTCCAGAATCCGGAACCCCGATCGCCAGGCCTGCCAAGTGAGGTCTACCTGGAAACAGTACCCCTGTGATGCCACCTGCCCAAGATCGCGGCTTTGCAGAACCGGTGCCCGGTACGCCCGGAAGCCGGCGGTCGCGTCCGCCAGCGGCATGCCGAGGACGGCCCGCACGTAGACGTTGGCTCCGCGTGAGAGCAGCAGGCGTGAACGCGGCCAGTTGCGTACCTCTCCCCCGGTGACCCACCGGGAACCGATCACCAGATCGGCGTCTCGCAGGGCGGCGAGCAGCCGCGGGAGTTCCTCGGGCTGGTGGGAGCCGTCAGCGTCCATTTCGACCAGGACGTCGTAGCCGTGGCGCAGTCCCCAGTCGAAACCGGCCACATAGGCTGCGCCGAGGCCGTTCTTGGCGTCGCGGTGGAGCACGTGAACGCGCGGATCGGCCGCTGCGATCCCATCGGCGATCTCCCCGGTGCCGTCGGGACTCGCGTCGTCGATGATCAGAAGGTCCACGTCCGGGTTGGCCGCGCGTAGCCGCATGACCGTGTTGTGAAGGCTCTCCCGCTCGTTGTAGGTCGGAACACACACGAGAACGCGCTCGTCGTCCACGCGTCTCCTTTCGGTGTCGCCAGCGGTGTCGGTGTCGCCAGCGGCGTCGGCATCATCAGCGGTGTCGGTGTCGCCGTCTGGGCCCCCCTGCCCACGGGAAGGCTGCCCTGCCCGCAGGCCGAACGCTACAGCGAGTAGTCCAAGAATCACTAGCAGCATCTCCGGGGCGACGCCGACGCGGTCGGCGAGCGTTCGGCTCGTGCGCAGCGGGAGCGAGGCGGTCAGGACGGCGGTCTCGTACAGGCCGGACTCTGCGACGATCCGGCCGTCAGGTGCGATGATCGCGCTCTGACCGCTGGTGGACACTTGGACGGCGGCTCGCCCGTGTTCCACCGCTCGTAGTCGTGTCATCGCCAACTGTTGCTCGCTTTCGCCTTTGCGCCCGAACGAGGCGTTGTTGGTCTGTACCACCAGTAGTCGCGCACCCGTGTTGACGGCATCGCGGACAAGACCGTCATAGGCCACTTCGAAGCAGATGACGTCGCCGATCGTGACTCCGCCGATGGTGACCGTTCCGACGCCGTTGCCGTGCACGAAGTCGTTGGGCATTTCGGTGGCGAACCGTTTGACGAGCTTTTCCAGGACGGTCCGGCCCGGCAGATACTCCGCGAACGGCACCGGATGCTGTTTGACGTATATCTGGCCGGTCCAGCCGTCGGCGTCCCACCCCAGACCCGCGTTGCGCACCTTTCCCCTCCCCGGCCCGTCGAGGACCGCGCCGACGAGGATGGGAGCGCCCACTGCCCGGGCCGCACGGTCGAGCATGGCGGCGGCGCGGGCGTCCGCGAACGGGTCGACGTCGGAGGCGTTCTCCGGCCACAGGACGAGGTTCGGACGCGGGGTGCGCCCGGCCGTGACATCCGCCCCGAGGCGTTCGGTCGCTGCCACGTGGTTGGCGGTGACCTGGAACATGCGTCCGAGTGCGTCCAGGCCACCGGACCGCGGGACGTTGCCCTGGACGGCCGCGACCTGTGCCGTGCCGACCTGTGCGGCGCTGGGCAGCGGTACGGCGAGCCCGAGCAGCGCCACGGCTACGGCGGCGCCCAGCAGGCCAAAGGGCGCGCGACGATCGTCAGCTCGCGCGCCCGGAGGCCGCAGTCCCCGGAGCAGCAGCAGGCCAAAGGGCGCGGTGGTGGCCCGCCGTCCCGCCTGGACGCGCCTGGCAGCCACCATGGATGTGCCGAGCGGGCCCAGGGCGAGAACGGCGGCGGCCAGCAGCGCCCCGCAGCCGGCAACGGCGGCGGTCACCAGCGGGGAGCCGCCGAGCGCCGCCAGGGGTGTCAGTGGTGTATCCCCCTGGCTGAAGGCCAGCTTTCCCCACGGGAACCCGCCGAACGGTGCGCGTCCTCGCAGCGCTTCCTGGCCGACCCACACCGCGGCGACCCACAACGGCCAGCCACGCACGCGAGTGACCAGCGTCGTCGCGGGTGCCACCAACGCGAGCAGGGCGGCTTCGCCGACCGAGAGCACGACCCAGCCGTCAACCCCGACGAAGATGACAAACCGCAGCATCGACAGCATGAAAGCGAGGCCGAACAGCATGCCCAGACCGGCCGAGCGCGCCAGCGGCATGCCGCGTACCAGCAGGGTGATGGCGGCTACCGCGACCGGCGCCAGCGGCCAGAGCCCCACCGGGGGGAATGCGAGGTACAGCGCGATTCCGGCCGCGACGGCGAGCGCCGGCCGGGTCAGGCGGCGGGCCCGGGCGCCGGCCGTACGCATCAGCGGTGAGCCTTCGCCGGTGCGACCCGCGGTCGGCATGTCCTGGGCTGTCACAGTCCCAGTGTCGGTCACCGCTGCGCCGGGGATCGACCGGGTCGGCGGATTGCCCACCCGCGATCGTGTCAGCCGGTCCCGGTCCCTGGATGGGCGGTGCCCGCGCGTTGGGGAGCCGGTTGTCCGGGGTCGGTCCCGCGGTGACCTACGGCATCCCGGCGGTCGGCAAGTGGCAACAGCGCCACGCCGATGATGATCAGAGTGAGGGATCCGATTTTGATCCAGTTTGCGGTTTCCGTACCTATGACAATGCCGATGACGGCGACCGACGCGGTGCCAAGTGCGCCGAAAGCCGCATAGGAAATACTCGGGCCCAACTCGGTGAGCGCGATCGCGAACAGGTAGGTGGTCAGGAGAAATCCGACCACGGCAAGCATCGAGGGCATCAGGTTGCGGAATCCGTGGGACGCGGCCAGCGCATAGGTGGCTGCCACGTCACAGGCTATCGCGGCCAACAGGGCCAGCCAGGTCATCGGCGTCCTCCGGGTATGGTCGGGCTTTTTCTTGTGGCGGGCGCCGCGGCGGCGGGCGGGGGCGCCACGAGTCGCGCTGGAGTGGGTGGTGCCACCGCAGGTGATGTCCGTGATGGTCATGACTGCTCCTGGGTCACGCGAGGTGATCGAGCATTCGGGCCGGCGGAATCCCGTACCCGCAGAACCTCGGGTACCTGCAATCCCGGGTATCGGGTATCGGGAATCCGGCGTCCTGCGGATCGGATCCGGCTGGAACAGGCACCGACGCTACTACGCACAGCATGCAAACATGTGCTCTACGTGTCTTCACCTCTCATGCGCCGCCGCCGTGGCCGGATTGAGGTAAGTAGCCAGGCGTTGCGGATAGTGGGCAAATAGTGGTCAACGAAGGCCCGGTTATCGCGCTGAGTAGTTAATTAGTTGTGGAGTTGTTCTGTCTGCGATGAGGACGACCGTGTCCAGACCGCGACACGCCCAGGTCGCCAACAGCACCAGCGCAACCGCCGTTCGCAGCGGAGAGGTCGCCGACCTGGGGAAACAGGAAATAGACGCAGATGGAACGCCCGGTTGACACCAGCGGAGTCAGGGCGGGTACGGTCCATGTCGTCCACTCGTGAGGCGGCTGCGTCAGCGCCTTCCCTGTCGGCAGACCGGCCGGTGGTCGTCGGGCGCAGGTGCGTCCGACGACCACCCGGTACCAGGCCCGGTCGGCGGTGGGGTCGGACAGGAAGTTCGTCACCGCCGGCGAAGGGGGAGCTGGAAGGCAGCCCGAAGGGTCCCGGTCGTCCCCTAGACAACGATCCCCTGCCCGCATCCGGCGCGCCGGGGATCGGTCCGAAGGACGGTCCGGGGCTCTTCGAAGTCCCTGCTGCCGAAGTCCTTACTGTCGGCGTCCGGGTTGTCGGCTTGCGATCATCCGGGTGGGGCCATCCCGGTTCCGGGTGAGGTCACCCCGTCCGGGCCAACAGATCGTGGACGACCGTGCCGCGCACGACCGTGCGCAGACATGTCGGGTCCGGGCCGTCAAGGTCGGGGAGCCCCGTTATGCCCGCTCGTGGATCGGTCGACCATGCCGTGACCCGGTCGTCGGGCACTTGGACGACCAGCTCCCCCGCTACCTGCCACACGGCGAACGTCGCCGGCGCGCCGGGCGTGAGAACCCCGCTGCCGTCACCGTCCGCGCGGGCCGCTCGCCAGCCGCCTCTCGTCGCGGCCGAGAAGGCCGCCCGGGCGCTGAGCGCGGAGGCCGGCGTGTGGTGTGCGACCGCGGCGCGCACACCACCCCACGGGTCCAGCGGGGTCACCGGAGCATCCGAGGACAGCGCCAGGACGACCCCGGCGGCGGCCATCGCCGCCAACGGGTTCATCGCCCGGGCGCGGTCGGCTCCCAGCCGCCGTGTGTACATCCCGTCCGGACCCCCCCAACAGGCGTCGAACGCGGGCTGCACGCCGGCTACCAGGCCGAGGCGGGCCATCCGGGCGATCTGGGTGACGTCGGCCATCTCGCAGTGTTCGACGCGGTGGCGTGCGGCCAGGACCAGGGACAACCCGACCTTGTCGGCCGCTCGTTCACAACCGTCCAGGACGATGTCGAGGGCCGCGTCGCCGATGGCGTGGAAGCCGGCCTGCAGACCCGCCTCACTGGCCCGGACCACCACCTCGTACACCGCGTCCGCATCCAGCTGCGCCACGCCGTGGTCGCCGGGTGCGTCGGTGTATGCGACCCGCAACGCCGCGGTGTGTGATCCCAGCGAGCCGTCGACGAACAGGTCGCCGCCGAGCCCGGCCCCGAGCGCCACCGCGGTTTCGACGTCCCCGGCCCAGTATCCGTAGATGGCGGGGCCCGCCTCGGCGGACGCGAGCGCGAGCAGGTCGCTCAGGTCGTCGGCGCTGGAGACCTCCGGCCCCGCCATCTCGTGCAACGCCGCGATGCCCAGCGCGGCGGCGTGGGCGCGCACGCGCCGCTGGGCGGCCCGCCGTTGCCGGGCGGACACGCTGTCGTACGCGGCGCTGCGGGCAACGTGGTGGGCTTCGCCCTGGCAGTGGCCATCGCCGAGCCATCCCGACATGCCGGCGGCGCCACAGCGGTCTGCCAGCGCTGAGGACACGACGGCGCGGTGGCCGTCGATGCGGGCGAGGTAGACCGACACTCCTGCGGCCGCCCGGTCGAGCTCGGCGGCGCTGGGCGGGCGGTCTTCCGGCCAGGCCGTGTCATCCCAGCCGGTGCCGAGCACCGTGGTCGCGGGATGCCGCCTGACATGGTCGGCGAGCTGGTCCAGCGCGGCCGCCAGGGATCGCGCTGAGCTCAGGTCGAGACCGTCGAGCGCGAGTCCGGTCGCGGTCATGTGCACGTGGGCGTCCACGAATGCGGGGGTGACCAGGGCATCGTCGAGCTCCACGATCTCCTCGACGGTCTCGTCGAGGGTCATCGCCTTGGCGGCCGCGGCCGAGCCGACCCAGGCAACCATGTCGTGGTCGACCAGCATCGCGGTCGCGAACGGCGCGGCCGGGCTATGCACCCGGCCACCGCGATAGAGGACGCGGTTACCAGCCGGTCGCGGCCCCCCGACTGCACCTGGGTTCGACGACATGTCGGTCACGGATGCCAGTCTGCCCGCTGTGAACCCGTTGTGGTCGCCTGCGACCTGTGAGGCCGTGGGTCGGGGGCCACTCTCGCGCCCTTTGGCCGGGTGCTACAGCGCGGGTGGCCGGGCCTCGTACGGGGTGGACAGGACGACCATGGTGCGGGTGGAGACGTTCGCCGCGGCGCGGATCTCCTGCAGCAGGCCCTCAAGGTTGCCCGGACCAGCGACCCGGACCTTGAGCAGATAGCTCTCCTCGCCGGCCACGCTGTGGCATGCCTCGATCGCGTCCAGGCGGCGCAGGCGGTCGGGCGCGTCGTCCGGCTGGCTCGGGTCGATCGGTTTGATGGAGATGAATGCGGTGAGCGGGAGCCCGACCTGGGAGGTGTCGATCAGGGCCGCGTAAGAGGTGATCACGCCCCGTTGCTCAAGCCGTCGCACCCGCTGGTGAACCGCGGACACGGACAGACCGGTGGCCCGGCCCAGATCGGTGTAGCTCATCCGACCGTCCCGGCACAGCAGACGGACGATCTCGCGGTCAAGGTCTTCCAACACGATCAGGAGCGTACGCAGCTCACCGATGATCGACGCGCCGCGTCCTCGTCCTCCCCCGATCCGTGGCCGGCCGTTGGACGTCGCGGGGTCCGTGGAACGAACCTCGTGCGATGTCCAACGGTAGGTAGTACGTGACCATCGGTGTTGCCTGGTTGGATGCAACTACCTGGGCACGAGGCGGCTTCGGCCCTGGACACCGACGTCCCTTACTGTGGCCCACCGGTGTTCATTACGGAAGAGGTGAGGCGTGGGGCTGGCCGAGCGGCTCGCGGGCAAGCGTGTCCTCGTCACGGGAGCGACCGGTTTCGTGGGCGAGGCACTGCTGGAACGGCTGCTTTCCGACCTGCCCGACACCCGGGTGGTCGTCCTCATCCGTCCCCGCGCAGGCAGAAGTGGGCAGGCCCGCCTGCGGAGTCTCGTGGCCAAGCCGGCCTTTGCCGCATGGCGCGAGCGCCTGGGTGCCGACGGCGTCGAGCAGGTGCTACGCGACCGGATCACGGTCCTTGAAGGCGATCTCGAACGGATCCCGGCCATTCCGGCGGATGTCGACGTCGTCGTCCACTGTGCCGGCGAGGTGTCGTTCGACCCGCCGATCGACACGGGTTTCGCCATGAACCTCGGGGGCGTCCAGGAGCTGCTGCGGGCCATTGGAGACAGCGGTGCCAGACCTCATCTGGTGCACATCTCCACGGCATACGTGGCCGGGCTGCGATCGGGGCATGTGGCTGAGGGCCGCCTCGTGCACAACGTCGACTGGCGGGCCGAGCAGGCCGCCGCGCAGCGAGCCCGGCTCGCGGCCGAGGACGCCTCGCGGACCCCGGCGGAGCTGCGCCGGTTCCGGGCCGAGGCCGAGGCTGAACACATCCGGGCCGGCGCGCAGACGGTCTCCCGGGAAGCCGAACGCCGCCGCCGCAGGTGGGTGGAGCGCCGGCTCGTCGACGCGGGCGGCGAGCGGGCCCGGGTTCTGGGCTGGACGGACTGCTACACGTTCACCAAGGCCCTCGCCGAGCGTTATCTGGAAGCCGAACGTGCCGGTCTGCCGCTGACCATCATGCGTCCGTCCATCATCGAGAGCGCGTTGGCCCGCCCGTTCCCGGGCTGGATCGAGGGCTTCAAGATGGCCGAGCCGCTGATCCTCGCCTACGGCCGTGGGGAGCTGCCGGATTTCCCCGCCTCTCCGGACGGGATCATCGACATCATCCCCGTCGATCTGGTCGTCAATGCGATCTTGGCTGCGACCGCGGCGACGCCGCCGGCATCGACTCCGGCCTATTACACCGTGTGTTCGGGTTTTCGCAATCCGCTGTTGTTTCGTGACCTTTATGAGAATGTCCGCGAATACTTCGGGCGCCACCCGTTGACCAAGCCCGGTCGTGGCGCCATCGCCGCCGCCGACTGGCGTTTCGCCGGGGCTGCCACGGTCGAGAGCCAACTGCGGCGCGGCGAGCGTTTCGCGGAGATCGCGGGAAAGGCGCTCGGGTACGCTCCGCGCTCGGACCGGGTCCGTCAGGCCGCCCGGGACCTGGAGCAGCTCGATGAGCGGCTGGCGTTCCTGCGGCGCTACCAGGACCTCTACCGTTCCTATACCAAGGCGGAGCTGGTCTACGTCGACGACGCGACCCGCGCGCTGGCCCAGAGCCTCGACCCGGGCGACGCCGAACGGTTCGGCTTCGATCCGGCCTGCTACGACTGGCGCACCTACCTGCAAGAGATCCACTTTCCGAGCGTCACCTCGACTTTCCGCGGTCCGGAAAAGCCCGCGGCCGCGGCCCGGCGGGTGTCGCATGCCCTTGTCGGCGGCCCGGACACGCTCGCGGTGTTCGATCTGGACGGGACGCTGGTGTCCTCGACCGTGGTCGAGTCGTATCTGTGGCTGCGCCTGACCGACCAGAGCCTCGCGGCGCGCGGACGCGAACTCGCCCAGCTTGCCCGCGCGCTGCCCGGATATGTGCGGGCTGAGCGGCGCGACCGGGGACATCTCATCCGGGCGGTGTACACGCGCTATGCCGGCGCAGACCCCGACGAGCTCGCCCGCCTCGTCGACGAGGTCGCCGGTGACATCCTGCTGCGTCGGGTGAAGGCGGGAGCGATCCGCCGGATCCGCGAGCACCGGGACGCCGGGCACCGGACCGTCCTGCTGACCGGCGCGGTCGAGGTCCTCACCCGGCCGCTGGCACCGCTGTTCGACGAGGTCGTCGCCACCCGGCTCGCAGTCGGGACGGACGGGCGCGCCACCGGCCGTCTGGTCTCGGCACCGCTGGTCGGTGACGCCCGGGCCGCCTGGCTGGACCACTATGCCAAGCGAGTGGGAGCGGATCTGTCGGCATCCTGGGCATATGCGGACAGCCAGTCGGACCTGCCGATGTTGCGTGCCGTCGGCAACCCGGTCGCGGTCAATCCGGACCTGCCGCTGTACCGGGTGGCCCGCCGATCCGGCTGGCCGATCGAGGAGTGGGCCTCGACCCGTGGCGAACCACGTGCAGTGGTCGGCAGCCGGCGTGAGCGCAACGCTCATGCCGGCGCAGCTCATGCCGGCGTCGGCGGCTCGTCCGCGGGCGGCCCGGTTCGCGTCCGCACATCACGGCTGGGAGCCGACCGGTGAGCCGCGCGTTGGAGCTGTACCGTTCCATGCCCCGCTACCTGGCCACCCGGGCGGTGTCGGGTCGGCTGCCCGCCCTGGCCGGCGCCGCGGCGGCGACGACGGCGCCGCTGCGGTTGACCGACGGGCCCGTCCCGGCCCTGCCGGGCGAGGGATGGGTCACGATCCGTCCACGGCTGTCGGGGATCTGCGGTTCGGACCTCGCCACCGTCACCGGCCAGTCGTCGTTCTACTTCACGTCCCTGGTGTCCATGCCCTTCGTCCCCGGGCATGAGATCGTGGCCGACACCCAGACGGATGTGACCCTTGAGGACGGCACCGAGTTGCCGGCTGGCAGCAGGGTGGTACTTGACCCGGTCCTGGGCTGCGCGGCCCGGGGCGTCGCGGCCTGTGCCGGCTGCGCCGCCGGACACACCAGCCGCTGCGATCGGGTCACCTCCGGTCACCTGTCCCCCGGGCTGCAGACCGGCTCCTGCGCGCAGACCGGCGGCGGGTGGAGCCGGGCGCTGGTCGCCCACCGTTCGCAGCTGTACCCGGTGCCGGCGGACCTGCCCGACGAGCGGGCGGTACTGGTCGAGCCGCTTGCGTGCGCCGTGCACACCGCGCTGCGGGCCCGGGTCGCCGACGGCGATCGGGTTCTGATCATCGGCGCCGGTTCGGTGGGGTTGTTGACCTTGCTGGCGCTGCGCGCCTACACCAGGGCTGGCCTGGTCACGGTCGTGGCCAAGCACCGTCATCAGGTGGAGCTGGCGCGGCGGTTCGGAGCGGATGAAATTCTGCCCCCTGCGTCCGCGGTCGGCGGCGTGCGTCGCGGTACCCGTGCGCTCAAACTGGAGCCGGACGTCGGGCCGCCGTATCTGCTCGGCGGTGTGGACGTCGCGATCGACTGCGCCGGCAGCGCTTCGTCGCTGTCGACGGCGCTGCGCGTCACCCGTGCCGGTGGGCGGGTGGTGCTGTCGGGGGTTCCCACCGGTTCGGTCGATCTGACCCCGCTGTGGTTCCGGGAACTGGAGCTGGTGGGTACCTACGCCTCCAGCGTCGGTCGGAGTCGGGCGGGGGACGGAGTTGAGGACACCGCTGCCGCGCAGCGACCGGA